>JBGSPC010000077.1:0-2418 GCA_041738805.1 Terrimicrobiaceae bacterium
GCGACAAGGAGAATGTCCCGCCGGGCCTCGAGGCGGTAGGGAATGGATCGTGAATAGGTGCCGGTGAGCAGGCCAGGCTTCGGCATTTCGAGAATGACACTGTAATAATACCAGCCGTTCTCACTCACCAGAAGGTAGGCCTTAGGTCCTGACACCACCCCCTTCACCGGGTAGTCACCGAGGTGTCCGCGCACATCCCGGCCGGTCTGAACAAGCAGCGTGCGGCCCCATTCACGGGATTTGTAATCGCCCGAAACATCAATCTCAGGAGCATCCATCTGGTCGGACAACCAGGCTTCCCCCGCTTCGTTGTGGCGGTCGTAACGTTTCGTGTTGAACTCACGCACCGGAGTGCAGGAAGAAAACGCTGTAACCACTGCGAGAATCGCCGCAACAAAGGGCAATCGATGGAACCAAGCATTCATGGACGCTATTCCAATCCAAGTGAGCCCCCGCCGCGAGAAAAAAGCTGCCCTAATCCGGCGGGAGCCGCGGCCGGGAACGGGTTTTTTGGCCAAAGGGACCCGGTGAGAAACAAGCGCCATCGCCGCCGGATTAGAAAAAATTTTGCTGCGCAAAATGAGGTGGACAAAGCATCAGCCGTTTTTGGTTCGCCTCGTGAGCAAAAATGGCAGCAAAAGCAGGGATGCCAGCAGCATGGCGGAGATCAGGAGTGCGGCGGTGAATTTGGGCTCTCCCGCGGCTACAGCGATCCAGCTGGCAGTCGCCCGCCATCCAAAAATAAGGGTCAGAAAAGCAGTCGTGACCAACGCGGCGGAGCGGGGCCAGGCAACGCCCCGATACATCAACACCCCCCAGCCAATGCTCAGCAGCCCGAAGGTCCCTCCGCTCAGGAGCGCGGTCTTTGCCTTCTCGGGGTTGGAAGCAAACCCCGCAATGCCGATCCCAATCAAGAACACCCCGTAGGCAATAACCAATGTCTGTAATTTCATGTGGAAGTTATCCGCCAGGATCCTGAATAAGTCGAATTCGGCGGATATCAGTCAAGCATTCCTCCCCCCTGCAGCAAATGCCACGGCATTATCTCCATTGAGACTGGAAGTGTTGGTATCGGTGGAAATCCAATAGTGGATAGCCTCAGAGTTTATCAGCCGCATTCCTTCATGCACGCCGACGTTGATTCTTGCCCCCGGGTTCTCAACGCAGCGAAAAGCTTGCGGAATTTCGTCCAGGATTTTCCGGGTCCAGGGTCCGTCGTTGATCACATCGAAAGCGGCATACTGATAGAGGCTCACAATCAACCAGAAAATGATCTGGTAGGACAGTTTGGATGTTTTGTGACGCAGAATACGCTGGGAGATGAAGGCAGCGGGCCATCCACCAAGAAGCTTCAGGAGATGCAACCGTGCCTCTGGAATTCTCCAGCCCTTGTTCCGGGCTCTCTTCTTATCATGGAAATAGAACAGGAATGTGAAAAGATTGATCCCCACGAGGTATCCCCCGGCATACATCCATTGTCCCGGTATCCGTGACAAGGCGATTCCAGGCAGGATGATGAGTCCCACCAGCAGAAGAATTTGAGGCTCGGTCAGGCTTCCGCCGTGGCCGACATGACCGGCCCACTTCGCGCACGGACGACCTTGGGCATCAACGCCCATGAGAAACGTGATCCGGTCTCCCAATTCAATATCCTTCCGACGTTCGATAAAATCACGACGGTGCAGAAAAACCCTGGCCGAGCCGGATTTCATAAAGCCGAAACCGCGCTCGGCGTCCCATTCCACGATTTTTCCAATTAACTTTTTAGCCATCCTGGGAGAACTTGGGAACCGGCATCCGTGGAGACTGTCAGGGTCAAGGGGCAGTCACAAGTAGAGACGCACAACACCGGCTTCAACTCAAACCCTGAGCTTGCGATCGAGCGTGAGATATTGACTTGCCTCCATCAGATGTACCGGCAGGGTGGATTCTTCCCTGGCGAGACCCCTTTGCCTGGGCTGTTAGCTGAAATGACGAACCCTCAGTAATGCTCCCGAGGCGCAAACGGCAGTCGCACGAAAAACGTCGCTCCTGACCCTGCCTGGCTTTGCACAGTGATCGTCCCGCCATGCGCTTCGACGATCGCTTGGGAAATCGCCAAGCCCAAGCCGCTGTGTCGAGAGCTGTCGGTGCGTGCCGGATCCACCCGGTAAAAGCGGTCAAAAATATGGGCCGCGTGCTCGTTGGGAATTCCCGGCCCATCGTCGGCGACTTCGAGCACCGCATGGTCCTGCTCACTCCGCACCACCACCCGTGCCGTTCCGCCTTCCCGGCCGTGATGGATCGCATTGCCAACAAGATTGCTGAACACCTGGCCCAGCGCTCCCGCATCGCCAAGGACTTCTGCGGAATCGAACCCGGTCGTGATCGTGAAATCCCGCGCGGCGGCGACGGGCAGCAACAGCCTGACTGCCTCCC
>JBGSPC010000093.1:0-4363 GCA_041738805.1 Terrimicrobiaceae bacterium
CGGGCCCTCGGACTGGAGGTTGCGGCCTTTTCGTGTATCACCAATCTTGCGGCCGGACTCTCCAAACGCCCGCTCGACCACCTGGATGTGATTGCCACCGGGCAGGACTCCACGGCAGCTTTTGCCAGACTACTTGAATCAGCCCTTCCCGCAATCACTGCAATCCCGGGTTGCCCGGATTAAAATCACTGCTAGGTTAGCCGGATGTTTCGAACGGCCATCTTTGCCATCACCTTTCTCGGCTTTGCAGGTTTCTGCCACGCAGCCTCCCCCATCGCAAAAGGCCTCGTACGCATCGTTGCCACATCCCAGGAACCCAACTATTTGCAGCCCTGGAGCGGGGGATCAGTCAGCGGGGCCTCGGGGTCGGGGTTTGTCATTGAAGGCAATCGTATCCTCACCAATGCCCATGTGGTCAGCAATGCGCGGTTCCTCACTGTTTCCAAGGAAGGTGATCCCGCCAAGTACCTGGCCAGGGTCTTGCATGTGGCTCATGACTGCGATCTCGCCCTCCTCACGGTCGATGACCCAAAATTTTTTAATGGCACGACCGCTCTTGAATTTGGCGGGATCCCTGCCATCGAGTCCACGGTTTCTGTGTATGGATATCCCATCGGGGGAGACAGGCTCTCAGTGACACGGGGCGTGGTCTCCCGCATCGATTTCCAGCCTTATTCCCACTCCGGGGTCGATGCGCACCTCACGGTCCAAATCGACGCTGCCATTAACCCTGGAAACAGCGGCGGACCGGTCCTGCAAGATGGCAAAGTCGTCGGCGTCGCTTTTCAAGGCTACTCCGGGGACGTCGCCCAAAATGTTGGATACATGATCCCGACACCTGTCGTGGCGAGGTTTTTGGAAGACGTCAAGGATGGCAGCTATGACAAATATATGGACATCGCCGTCTCGTATCACTCCCTCCACAACCCGGCCATGCGTAAGGCCCTCGGGCTTCCGGAAGAGGAACGCGGGGTCTTTGTTGGCGAGGTCTATGCCGGTGGGGCTTCAGATGGATTTCTGAAGGCCGGGGACGTGATTCTTTCCATTGACGGATTGCCTGTCTCCAGCGACGGCACGGTTCCGCTGGATGGCGACCAGGTCGAAATGGCCGAGGTGGTGGAACGCAAGTTCAAAGGAGATAGCGTCACCTTTGATGTGGTTCGCGGCGGGACACCGCTCACCGTGCAAGTTCCACTCAATCGGGCTTGGCCATTCGCCATGCAAGCCAGCGCCTATGACAAAAAACCGAGGTATCTCATCTATGGGGGTCTCGTTTTTCAACCTTTGGAGGCCAATTTTATTAACGAACACAATCCCGATGACCTGCGCCTGCGCTACCACTACGATCACTTTATTTCCCATGGCCTGCACCTGAAAAAACCGGAGGTGGTTGTCCTCTCCAATGTGCTCGATGATCCCGTGAATGCCTACGCCGGGGAGTTCATTTATGGCATCGTGGAAACCGTTAATGATATCCCCATCAAAAGCCTCGACGACCTCTCTAAGGCGATTGATTCAGGCGGCGACTTTGTTGTTATTGAAACCTCCGGCCCCGGACGTCCGCTGGTGCTGCAGCGGGAAGCGGCCGAAGCCGCAGGTCCGCAGATCCTCAGCCGCTATGGCATCCCGAAAGATAGAAATCTCGTTCCGTGAAAAAAATTCTTCTCCTTAGTCTCCTTGGCCTTTCCTGTGGTCTGATGACATCCCACGCCGCCGCTGAGAAACCGCCCGAACCACTGAAAAAACCCGCGCCGTCCAAAGGCGTTGTCCGTGTCAACTCGACAAACCAATCCTATGACTTTGCCCGGCCATGGGACAAAAAAAGTCCCTTCCCCCGGCGGGGCGCCGGAGCCATCCTTGACAATGGGCTGGTTCTTGTCACGGCCGAGTTGGTGGCCAATCACAATCACCTCGAAATCGAAAAACCTCTCACCGCTGACAAATCAACGGCCGAGGTGGTGGCGGTGGATTATGACGCCAACCTGGCACTGCTCCGGCCTGTCAAAGCCGGCTTCCTGGAGGGCCTTGGCTCATTCAAGCTTGCAGAGGGTGCCAGCGTGGGCGATTCCGCTGAGATTCTTCAGATCGAAAACAACGGAGAAATCGCGCGCACGCCTGCCATCCTCACAACCATTGCCGTAGCACCCTACCCTTTGGATTCGCTGTCCCTGCTGGTCTTCAAATTAAGCTCTCCCTTGCAAAGCCGCGACAGCAGCTTCGTGCTGCCAGCCATCCGGCAAGGCAAACTTCTGGGGTTGCTCATGCGCTATGACGCAAGAACCCAAACCGCTGATCTGGTCCCATCGCCCGTGATCCGCAGATTCCTGGAACGGGCAGAAAAAACACCCTACACCGGCTTTTCAAGGCTGGGGCTCAGTTTCAATTCCACCCGCGACCCCCAACTCCGCAGCTACCTTAAACTCTCCCAGCCGGGCGGTATCTACATCACCGAAGTGATTCCGGAATCTCCAGCGGCCCTGGCAGGACTCCGCCGGGGAGATATTGTGCTGGAAGTTGACGGAAAACCGCTTGATCAGGACGGCTTGTACGAAGATCCGGCGTTTGGAAAAATCCTGTTCACCCATCTGGTAACATCCCGTGGCGAGAATGAGGAACCCGTTCGTGTGAAATTTCTTCGCGAGGATAAAATCCAGGAAATTGATGTGATCCCCAAACCCAGTGACCCCACCCAATCTGTGAGCGAAACTCACTCCTTCGACAAGCCACCCCGCTACTTCATCCTTGGCGGCCTCATCTTTCAGGAACTCTCCAGGACGTTTCTTCGCGAGTGGGGCACCAATTGGATGAAATCGGCTCCACAGCGCCTTGTCTATCTTGATGCATTCCAATCCGAGTTGCCCAAAGACCGTGGAAAAATTGTGTTCCTCTCGGGAACACTTCCCTCTCCGGACACCATTGGCTACGAAGGACTCAACAACCTTGTTATCACCCGCATGAATGGCGTCGAAATCAAAAGCCTGGACGACCTCGCCAAAGCCGCCGAATCCCCACAAAACGGCTTCCACAAAATCGAGTTCGAGGAAGACCCCAAGTTCATCTTCCTTGACGCCAACCAAATCGAAGCGAACAAGGACCAACTCGCCCGCGACTACGGGATCCCGGCCTTGCAGCGGCTCTGAGCATCACTGATCCCCCCCTCCACAAACATCAGGGATGTAGTTGACCAGTCCCAGGAGAGACCGTCCTTCCTCAATCACTAGACTCATATAGCGAGACTGAAACACATAACCCCGCTCTTTCCGACAGGCATAAAAACGATTCCCGGATGTGCCCTGCAAAAAGCGCATCCCATCCACAAGATTCGGGTCAGCGGTCTCCACAGCCAGATGGTAATGATTGCTCATAATCACATATGCATGCAGCCTCCATCCACATTTCTCACACGCCTCAAAAACCGTCCTCTCAAAAGCTGCGGCCGACGGTCCTTTAAAAACATCCTTCCGATAATTTCCCCGGCTGATGATGTGATAGATCGCCCCATCAAATTCAAATCTGAGCATGCGGGCCATGTCCCATAAAATGGAAAGCAGACCACTGTATCAATTATAACTGATTGGACTGCCCCGAATGGCGTGAAGTTAAGCCCAAAAGCGACTTTATCCCAAAGCCCAGAACAAGCGCTGGAGCCGCCCTGGGTTTTGGGCAAGAAGCCTTTCTGCCCTGTATGGGCAGCATCCCAAAAGTGCCCTTATCTTAACGCCATTCGGGACTGCCCCTTCGACTGTTCCGGTCTGCTCGGATTTCACTCGTCACGATCACACGTCCTGGCTGAAGGATACTTTGAAGTCGGAAACCATCTCCATGATGTGGCCATGAGGAGGGATTTTTATTCTGTCACCGTTCTTCATGAACTCGAACGAGTCGTCCAGCTGCTTTTGTGACGTATAATCTACAATAAGCTGAAAGCGAGGCAATCCTTGAAAACTTGCTGAGTTGGTAATCTGAATAAGTCGATAAGAATGGATCTTATAGCAGTCTTTAAGCTGTTGCAGGAAGACATGACAGGTTTCAATGAGCTGCGTATCGCTGACTCCGGCTTTGGGTGAGAAATGGACGTGATATGAAATCATTTATTTAATAGCCGAACGAGACTGTTGATAAAGCAAGTTATGGCTAATTCTAAGTCTCACGGTTTGGTTCTCTGATTAATGAAAGTTTTTTGATTGGTCGGCCCGTGTATTTTTGCATTTTTGGCAATTTGGGGGTCAGTCCGAGCATTTGATCATTTTGGCTTTGAGTAATCGGATTTCCCTCTCCTCGCCATCTCTGAATCTTGCAATGGCACGAGTGACATTGCTTCGGTGTCCCATCTCCAATCGCTCAAGGATCCACTCATGCCCTA
>JBGSPC010000094.1:0-3065 GCA_041738805.1 Terrimicrobiaceae bacterium
TAGGGCATGAGTGGATCCTTGAGCGATTGGAGATGGGACACCGAAGCAATGTCACTCGTGCCATTGCAAGATTCAGAGATGGCGAGGAGAGGGAAATCCGATTACTCAAAGCCAAAATGATCAAATGCTCGGACTGACCCCAAATTGCCAAATTGCGATTGGAGATGGGACACCGAAGCAATGTCACTCGTGCTATTGCAAGATTCAGAGATGGCGGGGAGAGGGAAATCCGATTACTCAAAGCCAAAATGATC
Organism: Terrimicrobiaceae bacterium; assembly: GCA_041738805.1. Classification (GTDB taxonomy): domain Bacteria; phylum Verrucomicrobiota; class Verrucomicrobiia; order Chthoniobacterales; family Terrimicrobiaceae; genus JAJTZA01. Next base: position 255 of record JBGSPC010000094.1, read on the forward strand.
AAATGCTCGGACTGACCCCAAAATCGGACTGACCCCAAAATTGCGGCTACAAAGAAACCTGCGACCATGACATTTCTTAAATTGCTCTCCACGGCTTCAAACGGACTTCAGGCACACATGAGTGCAGAGAACATCCGAGGCGGTCCAGATCTCTACCCTGAGCTGTCTACTTCTTCGGCCGGAGCCGGCTCGGGTTCGGGGTCATCGCCGGGTTTGGATTTTTCGCCGTATACTTGGCGGAAGACTTTTCCAATCATGGGTGCGGCATGGGAGCCGCCCCCGGCTTTGACGCCTGCGGCGGCCTCGTAAACCGCCGCAAAAGCATAGCGGGGATTATCGGCAGGCAGATAGCCTGCAAACCAGGCCGCGGTGCGGGGCCCCCATTGGGCGGTGCCGGTTTTTCCGGCGACACTGATGCCTTTGACTTTTGAACGATGTCCTGTTCCCTGGCCTCCTTCGGTCACAGCAATCAGAGCTTTGCGCAAAGTGTCATTGATTTCCTGGGAGATGGGGATTTCGTCACGCAGACGGTCGGGGTAGGCGGCGATGACTTTATTATCAATCGTCTGAACCTGCTTCACCAGGCGGGTTTGGTGGAATTTTCCACCCATGGCAAGGACGCTCATTGCCTGGGCCATTTGGAGGGGGGAGATCAGGATGTCGCCCTGTCCGATGCTCATGTTGGCAACATCCCCGTTCTTGATCGTCCGGCGATGCACACGCATCATGTAATCATCTGTCGGGATATTCCCGGAAGTTTCACCTTGAAGGGGAACCCCGGTTCTGCGTCCGAGGCCGAGGGCTGTGGAGTATTCGATGATGGGGGGAGCTCCAATTTTCAGACCTGCTTGATAAAACCATGTGTTGCAGGACTGCTCCATGGCTCCCACAAAATTGAGAGACCCGGCGGAGACTTTTTTCCAGTTCGAAAAAACGTGGCTACCAACGGACACCGAGGTCGGGCAACTCAGTTTGGTTTGCGGGGTGATGATTCCGGTTTCCATCGCAGCCAGCCCCACAAAGGTTTTGAAGGTGGATCCCGGCGGGTAGGCGGAGCGGAAGGCCCGTGGAAAAAGCGGCGCACTTTCATCATTTGAATAGCGATCAAAAACCGCTTTTGGCACGGTGGGGACAAACTCATTGGGGTTGAAGGTGGGATTGGATGCCATGGCAAGAATCTCGCCGGTCGTGGGGTCAATCACCACGATCGCTCCGCGCTGGCTTTCGGTTTTAAGCACCTCCTCGCAAATGCGCTGAAGCCCTTCATCAATCGTGAGGATCACATTGTAACCCGGCACCGGTGGTCGGGCGATGCGTTCGGACATTTTGTTGCCGTCAGCGTCAAAGGTCATATGCATCATGCCCTGCTGCCCCTTGAGTTCCACGTCAAAGGACTGTTCGATGCCTTCCTTGCCCTCGCTTTCGGAAAAAATCAAATCCCGGTTTTCGATGGGGCGGACGGAGAGGGGAGCTTCGCGCCCGGTGTATCCGATGATGTGGGCTGCGAGTGTGTCATTCGGATAAACCCGCACGTAGGTTTGACGAAGGATCAAATTCGGCGTCATCCCCCGCTGGGCAATCCCGAGTTCCTCGGGCTTCAGATCTTCAATGATATCAATGGGGAGGAGCCCGCGGTTTTTGTAGTGATTGATGATGGCCTCGTCCGAGATATTGATTGGCCGCTTCAGAAAGCTGGAGGCCAATTGGATTTGCTGACGTGCAAAAGAAAGGATGCGCCCATCGTCCCAGTTGAGCGGGGTGGGAAAGCTGACTGCGAGGTTATAGCTCAGGCGGCTTTGCGCGAACGGTCTTCCATTCCGGTCGGTGATCTGACCGCGTGGGGCGGGGATGCCGAGCACAAATGTGCGGGCTTGTTTTTGGGTTTCCCAAGTGGGCTGCGGGTTCTCGACATTGCCGGTGTTGTCAATGAGGGGAGCTTGAGAAAAGCCCTCGGTACCGGCCACAAAACTTGCGGCCAGGAAAGCGACGACAAGAGCACGGGAACCCAAGCGGCAAATTCCTGATTGGACTGCTGATGTCAATGCCACGTTCCGATGGGGTGAGGAACTAGAGTTGTTGGGCCACTTTTTCAAGTGTGTAGCATTCGATGATGTCTTCGGGTTGGTATTCAGAAAAGTCACCAAGTTTAATACCACATTCGAGACCTGTTCGCACCTCTTTCACTTCATCCTGGAAGCGGCGGAGGGTGCCTATGCCACCATCATAGATTGGCTGTTTCTTGCGAAGCAGGCGGGCCCGAGCGGTGCGGAGGATCCGACCATCGGTGACGTAACAGCCTGCGACTTTGCCTTTGGTGAGATCGAAGACCTGGCGAACCTCGGCATGACCGACAACGCTCTCGCGAAGCTCCGGGGAAAGAAGACCTTCCATGGCCTCCTTCACTTGGTCGATGAGTTCGTAAATGATGCTATAAAGTTTGATCTGCACGCCTTCACGTTTGGCGGAGCCCGAGGCCGTGTTTTCCACTTTGACGCCGAACCCAATAATGATCGCATCCGAGGCACTGGCCAACAAAACGTCAGATTCGGTGATCGGTCCAACGGCGGCATGAATCACATCCAGCGCAATTTTGGTTTGGGGCAGATCGCCCAAGGCGCCCACGATGGCTTCCACCGAGCCATGCAAATCGGATTTGAGGACAATGCGAAGCGTCTGCTTCTGCCCCTCCTCGATGCTGGCAAAAAGATTTTCAAGGGTTGCCCGTTGTGGTGCTGCCAGCTTGTTGCTGCGGATGGCGTCGAGCCGCTCCTCGCTCAGAAGCCGGGCAGCGCGTTCGTTTTCCATCACCGC
>JBGSPC010000099.1:0-26220 GCA_041738805.1 Terrimicrobiaceae bacterium
AATTTCCGAAGATTGGAAAATGAACCCGCGCCTCTTGCACAGGCTCACGAGTTTTTCCATACGGTTGCTTTGTTCGTCTTTGGCCATGAGAGCCATTCAGCAAAGCGGGCGAAGGCCCGAAGGTCAATCTTTCAAGGTGAGGCGTTGGTGAAGCATAAAGCCCGCAATGGCCAGCGGGGTCATGGCCAACCATGGCCAATAGCGGACCGAGGCGGGCGGAGGGGAGGCAGCAGAAAGTTCGAAGCTTGCATGGTAAGTTTGTCCATCATGCTCAACTTGAATATCCAAGTGCCCCGGACCAGAGGACTTGATTGGCAGCATCGCAGAGTAAAGGAGTCGATTGCCGGAGTGCCCCAGATTGGCGGGGACGACCTCTTTGTCCGAGGCCATGCTGCAGCAGGGGGGCAACCATTCCTGCCCGCCTCCCACGGACGTCCAACGCAAAGACACGTCGGCTTTAAGTGCTGGCTTGCCCCCGGCTTCCAGCAGAACACTGATGTCCGCCGGCCCTGCACGCAGCGGGGCAGGGGCGCAGAACACTGAAGCCCGCAAAGAGCCCCAATCCTCCCTGCCGATAAGAACCCCACCATCGCCAAGGCAAGAGGACATCCCCCACATGAAGACAAGAAGTCCAAATCGCATCCCGGATTTATGGGCTCCTATAAGCCGCTTGACAACCCTTCGTTAGAAAAGTGAGCACCGTTTAACAACAACAATCCTCCCCGCAATCTCTTGGAAGTCGGAACGTGAGGATGCGATCAGCTCATCAAAGAAACCGCCCGGGCCGAAGCTTCAAGAAAAACGGACCTCACTGAGACGCCATGGGCGCTGGCAGCGGCCTTGCAGGATTCGAATTCCGGTGACGCATGGACGACTTTCTCATCCATTGTGCCCAATTTGATCTGAATGTCGCCGTAGGGTGTTGCCACGGAGGCAAACACCCTTTGAAGGATCTTTCGGCGGGCCAAATGGATTCTCACGCCAAACGATGAGGTTTCCCTCAGGACGAGCTGAGCAAGACGATCCGCATCACCCAGCCTGGCAATCACAGTGAGAAGATGGCCGGGCCGATTTTTTTTCATAAAAGCCGGTGACACGGAGACATCCAGGGCGCCTTCTTGCATCAGGCATTCTGTGGCGGCAGCAAGCAACTCTGGTGAGATGTCATCGAGATTTGTCTCAATCACTTCCACGGAATCTTCTTCAAGTGCCACTTGCGCCTCTCCCAGAACGGCCCTGAGCACATTCGGGCGGGGTGGCGTTTCCCGGGTTCCCAGTCCGTAGCCAATGCCGCTGATGCACATTTCCGGCATCGGACCGAAGGACGTCGCATAATCGGCAAGGATGGCTGCGCCGGTGGGGGTGATAAATTCCGTTTCCTCCGTGACTTGACGCAGAGGAATTCCTTCCAGCAGGGCAAGGGTGGCGGGAGCAGGCAGGGGAAATTTTCCGTGAGCGCAGTGGACCCACCCGCTGCCCTCAATCAGCGTGGAAGCGATCACCCGCTCCACACCAAGGCTCTCGATGCCGGCACAGGCGGCAACGATATCTGCAATCGAATCGACAGCTCCGACCTCATGAAAACCTACCTCCCCGGCCGGGACCCCATGGATTTTTCCTTCGGCAACGGCGATCCGGTAAAAGATCGATTGAGCCCGGCGTTTGACGGCATCCGGGAGACTGCTTTCCTCGAGAATGGTTTTGATCTGTGCATACGTGCGTCCATGAGCATGGGGGTGTTGCGTCTCGCCATGATGGTGATGATCCGGGTGCCCGTGGCCCGCATGGTCGTGGCTGTGTCCGTGTTGATGCCCGTCGTGAGAGTGTTCGTGGACATGAAATTTCCAGCCTGAAATGCCCTGACGGTCCCCCCGATGAAAATGAGCATGGAGGCCCTCAGGCAGGTGAAGGGAAGCCAAGGCATCCAAAAAAACCGACTCCGCAACGCCCAGATCCCGGAGGGCACCAACGGTCATGTCGCCTGCAATCCCGGAAAAACAATCAAAGTAAAGAATTCGCATGGAAATTTTTGAAGGGAGAGATATGGTTTGCGCCTCATGTTGACACACCATCTTCCGCGCGGCAATGCCCATGCGGCTGCGCACTTCCAACCGGGAGCATTTTTGCCTCCCGCATTCTGTTCCGCCAATGGCTTTTGATCGCGAGGAGGCCACGGCCCTTTACAACGTCGACCGCTGGGGTGCAGGGTATTTTGCCATCAATAAGAAGGGAAACTTGTGTGTGTATCCGCAGGGGTCGGGTGGAGAAAAAATTGACCTGATGGAAATTGTGGCCGAAGCCAAAGAACGGAAACTGGCTTTTCCTCTCACCGTTCGATTCCACGATTTGTTGAGAGACCGGGTTGAAACAATCAACAAGGCGTTTGCCTCGGCCATCGAAGAGATGGGCTATCAGGGTGTCTACCGGGGAGTGTTTCCCATCAAGGTCAACCAACTCAGGGAAGTTGTGGAGGAAATCATCGATGCCGGGAAGCCATGGCATTTTGGAATTGAAGGCGGCAGCAAGCCGGAATTGATGGCGGCCCTTTCAGTTCATTCCGATCCGGAAAGCCTGATCATATGTAATGGATACAAGGACACCGCATTCATCCGGATGGCTCTCATGGGACGCAAGTTGGGCAAAACAGTCATCCTGGTTGTCGAAAAGCTGGAGGAGTTGGCTGACGTGCTTGAACAAGCCCGCCTGATGAATGTGGAGCCCCAGATCGGGCTGCGCGTGCGTTTGCTGTCCAAGGGCGCCGGAAAGTGGGCGACCAGCGGCGGCGAAAATGCCAAATTCGGTCTCTCCACGGCGGATTTGGTGGAGGCCAGCGACATGCTGACGGCTGCCGGACTTTCTCACACGCTGCGGTTGGTGCATTTTCACGTGGGATCGCAAGTGCCGGATATCGGAACCATCAAGCGGGCCACCAAGGAAGCTGCCAGGTTCTACGCGAAACTCAAAAAAATGGGGCATGAGTTGGGCTACATCGATGTCGGTGGGGGGTTGGGGGTGGACTACGACGGTTCACGGACCACCTTTGACAGCTCCACGAATTATTCTCTCAATGAATATGCCCGCGACATTGTTTACAGCATCATGGAAGTCTGTGATTCCGAGAAGGTGTCCCATCCCACGATTGTGAGCGAGAGTGGGAGGGCCATTGTGGCTCATCATTCCATCCTTCTTGTGGAAACTTTCGGTTCCATTGAAAAAAACCGTGAGGGTGCTCCTGTTGAGGCCGACCCCTCCGACCCGCCGCTGTTGGCGGATATCATTGAGATTGCCGGGAACCTCAGCAAAAAGAACAGGTTGGAGAACTTGCATGATGCCCAGGAAATCCGGGAGCGGGCCCAGTCCATGTTTGACCTCGGGCTGCTTGATCTTCGTGCCAAAGCAAAAATAGAGACCGTTTATTGGAGGATTGCGATTGAGGTTGTCACCAACTTTCGTGGCATGCGTTACATTCCCGAAGAGGTCAAAGAACTCGAAATCGCCCTCGCCGATCAATACCTCTGCAATTTTTCCGTCTTTCAATCCCTGCTGGATCACTGGGCTTTGGGGCAGCTCTTTCCTGTGATGCCCATTCACCGGCTGGATGAGTTTCCTGACCGCAACGCCACGCTGGTGGACATCACCTGCGATTCAGATGGAAAGATCAGCAAGTTCGTGGATCTGCAGGATGTGAAAGAAACACTTCCTTTGCATCGCTGGGAGCCCGGCCATCCGTATTATATCGGGTTTTTCCTGGTGGGAGCCTATCAAGACATCATGGGAGACCTTCATAATCTATTCGGCCGCGTCAATGAAATGCACATCTATCTGGATGAAGACGAAGACTGCGGGTATTATGTGGAAGAGGTTCTTCCTGGCAGCACAATCGGGCAGGTGTTGTCGCTTACCCAGTGGGATACCAATGAACTTGCACGGCGCATGAAGGCGCAAGTTGATGCTGCTATTAAAAGCGACCGCATGAAACCCAGCGAGGGCATGCGTTTGCTGGATGATTACGAGGGAGCCCTCACCACCTACACTTACCTGAACTTTGAAACCAAAAAATTATGAGCCAATCAACCACCCTGCTAGATAAACACGTCGAGGCCGGCGCAAGAATGATGGACTTTGCGGGATGGAACATGCCGGTTCAATATGGCGGAATCCTCGAGGAATATCACGCGGTGCGGGGGGCCTGCGGTGTTTTTGACATATCCCATATGGGGGAATTTTTTGTGAAAGGACCCGGAGCTGCAGCTTGGCTGGATTCCCTTCTCACAAACCGCATCGCAAACCTTGAAACGGACCATGCTCAATACTCGCTCATGCTGAACGAGTCCGGAGGCGTGATCGACGATCTCTATGTCTATCGGATCCGTGAGATGGAATACCTGCTCATTGTGAACGCTTCCAAAATTCCGGAGGATGAACAGTGGATGCAGGATCACATCACAACGGAAGTCACGTTTGAAAACCAAAGCGGTTTTTATTCAGCTCTGGCTGTGCAAGGACCCCAGGCTCCTGCCATTTTCCGGAAATGTTTTGGACGGGACCTGCCAGCCAGCCGGAATCGGGTGCTGGAGTTGGAGCGGGGGGGGGAGGCTCTCTGGGTGGCTACCACGGGTTATACCGGGGAGGCCGGGTTTGAGATCGTCTTCCGGAATCAGGAGGCTGCCGGGTTGTGGGATGCTCTCCTGGCGGCGGGTGCTGTGCCTTGCGGTCTTGGTGCCCGCGATCTTCTGCGGCTTGAAATGGCCTACCCCTTGAATGGGTCGGACCTGTCGCCGGAACATACACCTCTTGAAGCGGGTCTTGGGTTTTTTGTGGATCTGCAGAAGGGCCCCTTTGTCGGGCGCGACGCTTTGGTTCATCAAAAAGAATCCGGGATTCCCAAAAAATTGAGTGCCATTGTTGTGGATGGCAAATCCCCGCCCATGCGTTCACATTATGCGGTTTCCGTGGGAGAGCAAATCGTGGCCGAAACCACCAGTGGGGGGCTTTCGCCCGCTCTCGGCACGTCAATTGCCATGGCCTACCTGCCAACGTCCCACGCCACTCCGGAAACAGCACTCGACATTCAAGTGCGGGGGCAGAAATATCCTGCTCACGTGATCAAGAAACCCTTTCTCAAAAAAACCAAATGAACATTCCAGAAAATCTCAAATACGCGGACTCCCATGAGTGGATTCTTGTCGACGGCGAAACGGCAACCGTGGGCATCACCGAGCATGCCCAGGCCGAACTCACAGACATCGTTTTTGCCGAGCCACCCAAAGCCGGTCTGACCGTCTCTGCAGGTGGAGTGGCCGCCGTTGTTGAATCCGTGAAAGCTGCCAGCGACATTTATTCGCCGGTGTCCGGGGAAGTGATCGAAGGAAACCCCGCTCTGGCTGATAACCCCGCGCTGCTTAACACTGACCCTTACGGGCAGGGCTGGATTTTTAAAATCCGATTGTCAAGTCCTTCGGAATTGGAAGCTCTCAAAGATTCTGCCGCATACGCCGGGCATATTGCCCGATGAGTTCTCTCCCTTTCGCACGCAGACATATCGGGCCTGATCAGGCGGAAATCACAGCTATGCTGGCCGAAGTGGGCGCCACTTCGATGGAGGATTTTATCGACCGGACTGTGCCGTCCGACATCCGTTTTGAACGGCTGTTGGATTTGCCTCCAGCGAGATCCGAGGAGCAAGCCCTGGCCGATCTGGGGCAGATTGCTGACCTCAATCAGCCTTTGGTTTCCCATATTGGCATGGGATATTATGGATGCTTCACCCCGGCGGTGATCCGTCGGAATATCCTGGAAAATCCCGGTTGGTACACGGCGTATACCCCTTATCAAGCCGAGATCTCCCAGGGACGTTTGGAAGCGCTCTTGAATTTTCAAACCATGGTGTGTGACCTCACCGGCATGGACATTTCCAATGCCTCCCTGCTGGATGAAGGCACCGCGGCTGCCGAGGCCATGGCCATGGCCCATGGAATCAAAGGCGGGGACTCCATCTTTGTGGCAGAGGATTGCCATCCGCAAACCATTGCCGTTCTCCGCACGCGTGCGCTGCCGATTGGCATCAAGGTGATTGTCGGCCCTCTCGCTGACTTCACCGAGGAAAAGGTGTTTGCCGCGTTTATTCAATACCCTGCCACGGACGGAATCATTCATCACCTTGATGCCGTGATCGAACGGGTTCATTCTGCTGGAGCTCTTGCCGTTGTGGCCGCCGATCTGCTGGCTTTGGTTTTGATTAAGCCACCGGGTGAGTCAGGGGCGGATATCGTGATTGGATCGGCCCAGCGATTTGGTGTTCCCATGGGATATGGCGGGCCTCACGCCGCTTTTCTTGCCACACGCGATGAACACAAACGCCGGTTGCCAGGCCGCCTCATCGGAGTATCGAAAGACGCCGAAGGACGGCGGGCGCTGAGGTTGACGCTTCAGACCCGGGAGCAACACATCCGTCGGGACAAGGCGACCAGCAACATTTGCACGGCACAGGTGCTTCTCGCTGTGATGGCTTCGATGTATGCGGTTTACCATGGGCCGGAAGGTCTCCGCACAATTGCCTCCCGCGTTCACCGGTTGACGAATCAGTTGGCACAATCCCTGCGCGCTGCCGCCCAGACTGTTCATGACGGACCGTTTTTCGACACACTGCGAATCACACCCACCGAATCGGCGGATGTCGTGCTTCAGCGGGCCGTGGCGCATGGCATGAACTTCCGGAAACTTGATGAACACACCCTCGGAATTTCTTTGGACGAAACCACCGGGAGCATTTCAGAGATTCTCGACGTTTTTAATGCTCCTGTTATTGACGAGGAAAATGCGAATCCGCTTCCAGGCTCGCTCCTTAGGAAATCAGAAATCCTGGTTCATCCGGTCTTTCGTACGAATCACACCGAAACCGAATTGCAGCGTTACATCCGGCGATTGGAATCGCGGGATCTTTCCCTGACATCTTCCATGATCCCTCTTGGGTCCTGCACGATGAAGTTGAACGCTGCGAGCGAGATGCTTCCTCTCACATGGCCCACCATCGGAGGGTTGCACCCCTTCGCTCCGGCTTCGCAAGCCACGGGGTTTGCCGAGATCGCGAAGCAACTGGAGACATGGTTGGGTGAGATCACAGGCCTCCCTGCGGTTTCCCTTCAGCCTAATGCCGGATCCCAGGGGGAATATGCCGGCCTCCTCGCGATTCGCGGGTATCACAGGTCAAAGGGAGAGGAAGGGCGCAATGTCTGTTTGATCCCGACCTCAGCTCATGGAACGAATCCTGCCAGTGCTGTCATGGCCGGCTTCGAAGTTGTTCCCGTGACCTGCAATGCGAAGGGCGATATCGACCTTGTCGATCTGAATGCAAAAATCACCGCACATGCTCCCCGCTTGGGCGCACTCATGGTCACCTATCCCTCGACGCATGGGGTTTTCGAAGAAGGAATTCGCGAAATCTGCGATGAGGTCCATGCGGCCGGTGGTCAGGTTTACATGGATGGTGCAAACATGAACGCACAAGTGGGACTTTGCCGTCCCGGTGATTTTGGAGCGGATGTCTGCCATCTGAATCTCCATAAAACCTTCTGTATCCCCCACGGGGGCGGAGGACCAGGCATCGGACCGATCTGTGCCGCTCCCCATCTGGCCAACTTTTTGCCGGGTCATCCCCTGAAGGCGGTTGAACCCGCAAAAGTCGGGGCCGTTGCCGCTGCGCCGTTGGGAAGTGCGAGCATTCTTGTGATTCCCTGGATGTATCTGGCGATGATGGGGCCTGAAGCGCTGGCCGATGCTACGCGGGTCTCTATCCTGAACGCCAATTACATTGCCTTCCGCCTTCAAAACGCTTTTGCCATTCTTTATCGCGGGCGAAACAGCTTTGTGGCTCATGAATGCATTCTCGATTTCCGCGAATGGAAATCCCGGGCCGGAATTGAAGTGGAGGACATTGCCAAACGCCTCATGGATTTTGGATTCCACTCGCCCACGATGAGTTGGCCGGTGCCGGGAACCCTCATGGTTGAACCCACAGAAAGCGAATCGCTTGCCGAGCTTGACCGCTTCTGTGATGCCATGCTCGCCATCCGGGCAGAGCTGGATGCCATCGAAAGCGGTTCTCTGGACAAAACAAATAATCCCTTGAAAAATGCGCCCCACACCGCCCATGCGGTCTGTGCCGACGTGTGGGACCGTCCTTACCCGAGATCGCAAGCGGCCTTCCCTGCGCCATGGCTTCAGGATTTCAAATTCTGGCCGGCGGTGGCACGAATTGACAATGTCTATGGGGATAGAAATATTTTTTGTTCGTGTCCGCCCATGGAAGAATTCCGTTGACCTGTCAGGAACTGATCGCGCGGGAAATTCCGCCGGATGGTTCGATCTCTTTTGCCAGGTTCATGGAGCTTGCCCTCTATGCGCCGGAGGTTGGTTATTACAGTTCCGGCATCCAGAGGGTGGGGGTCACGGGGGATTTTTACACGAGCGTGAGTGTGGGTTCTGCTATGGGGGCCGTCCTTGCCGGGTTGTATGAGGAGATGTGGCGGGTCCTGGGTAAGCCACACCAGTTTTTAGTGGTTGAGCAAGGTGCGAATGGCGGGGACCTGGCCGCAGATGTTCTCCGGGCAGCCTCTCCGGAGTTCGGAAAGGCCTTGTGCTACGCGATTGTGGAGCCACTAACCGCCCTCAAGGAAATCCAAATGTCCCGGCTGAAGAACTGGGAAGCTATCTGGTTTGATTCCCTGCAGGATCTGCCGGACTTTGAGGGCGTCCATTTTTCCAATGAGCTTGTCGATGCCATGCCCTTTCATATTCTGTGTTCCACAGGGGACGGTTGGAGCGAGATGTGTGTCCGAAATGGTGCGGACGGCTTAGCGTTTGTGGAGACTCCTCTCGGGGGGAGCCTTGCCGCATTGACTGAACTTCTGCCCCAGCGCCCTGTGGGTTATCTCACGGAAGCCCGGCCCAGTGCTGCTGACTGGATCGAGCAGGTTGCCAAGCGGCTCAAACGAGGATTTCTGCTGGTGCTGGATTATGGGTTGTCCCGGGAGAAACTGTTGCGTGAGGACCGGATGCGCGGCACGTTTGCTTCATTCCGTAACCACCGCCGGGATGATCTCGTCCTCGAGGATCCCGGTCAGAAAGACATCACGGCTCATGTGGATTTCACATCGTTGGCCGAAGCGGGGCAAGCGGCAGGATTGCAAGCCTGTGGTTTCTGTGATCAACATCACTTTCTTGTCGGAGCGGCCACTTCCCTGTTACGAAAACTTGATGGTCAGGATCTCACCGAAGCCAATTCAAAATTCTTGCGGGCTCTCAAAGCCCTCATGCATCCCGAAACCATGGGAACTCAATTTTTTGCTTTTTGTCTGAGCGCTGGGCTTTCCGGACAGGTTTCCTTGTCTGCTTTCCGGGATGGCGGAAATGGTTTTAAAAAAGCATTGTTATGAAACATCTGTTTTTCTGCCTGATCATGAGCCTGTCGGTTTCTTTGGCGGAAGAACCTTGGTTTCTATTGCCGGAGCCAAAATTTATGGCCAATGACGTTGTATGGGCCATCCCGGGAAGCTCGCAAACCGTTGCCCTGCCCGTTCAAATCGTTGGCCAGGATCTCAAACCACTCACCCTGAAAGCGGTCGCAGAATCGTCCTTACAGCTCGAAGAAATCCTTCAAGCCGCCCGCTTCAATGCGTCCGCTCTTTTGGCCACCCTGAAACCAACCCTCGTTCGCGATGATCGCGGGGTGATTCGTTATGCCGTTTTACAATCGGAAGATCCGCACCTCGCATCTTGCGTTTTTGCGCCGGATTTCGGGGACCGGTTTTTGGAAACCATCGGACCCGACGCGCTGATCGCCATCCCCAACCGGAACAGGATTTACATTTTTCCACGGTCCTCGGTTCCCGGGGCAGAAATCTCAGAGCAGGTTTTTGTTGATTATCGATCCACCAACTACCCGGTCAGCCGTGAGGTCTTTGAGTCCCGCGAGGGCCTCCTGACCGCCGTTGGCAGCTTGCGGTAAACGGTATCGGGCCACTCAGGAAGCCACGATATTAATATCCTCGGGTTGGATGCGGCAATGGACACTTTCCCCTTCGTGGGGATCGCAGTCACGTCCTCCATCATTGGTGAGCAAAACACCAAGTTCCAGGCCCCCTTCAACGATCACCGTCAATTCGTCAACAGCTCCCTTGAATGTTTCCACAGCCACGCGCCCGGGGAAGGCGTTGCCGCCTTCGAAGGGTTTGTTGCTCAACCGGATTTTTTCGGGGCGGAGCGATAATAAGATTTTGTTTTCGGTGGCATTCGGTCCGTCCTTCACGTCCAGGACAAGCCCTCCCTCCAGCCGGCATTTGAGAAGGCTGCGGGTGCGGGAAAGCACATCCGCCTCGACAATATTGGTCTCCCCAATGAACGTGGCCACAAAGCGGGTTGCCGGTTCATAATAAATTTCATTAACCGTACCGATCTGCTCCAACCGACCCGCACTCAGAACTGCAATCCGGTCACTCATCGTCAGGGCCTCCTCCTGATCATGGGTCACAAAAATGAAGGTGATCCCGAGCCGCTTCTGAAGCTGCTTGAGCTCGGATCGCATCTGCCCGCGAAGCTTCGCATCCAGAGCACTCAGCGGCTCGTCCAGAAGCAACACTTTGGGCTCGCAAACAATCGCCCGGGCTAACGCCACACGCTGACGTTGCCCTCCGGAAAGTTGGGCCGGCTTGCGGTCCACAAATTCCCCGAGAGACGTCATCTCCACCACACGGTCCACCCGCTTTTTGATATCAGGTGATTGCACTTTCTTCATTTTCAGCCCAAAGGCTATGTTTTCGTAAATGCTCAGATGCGGGAACAGCGCGTAGCTTTGAAAGACCTGATTCACATCCCGCCGGTAGGGGGGATCCATCGTGACATCCTTCCCATCAATCCAGATCTCTCCTTTGGTGGGTTGCTCAAAGCCGCTGATCATCCGCAAACACGTTGTCTTTCCACAACCCGAAGGGCCAAGAAACGTCATGAACTCCCCTTCTCGAATCGAGAAGCTTGTTGCCTGAAGGGCCGTAAACGTCCCAAACACCTTGCTGACACCCCGGAGTTCAACCATTGCTGACATCAGCACTTTCTACGCCTCTCGAAGAAGTCGGTCCAGATTGGAATTCAGGGAGTGGCAATTTTAAGACAGGATCAACATGATTCACAGGATTCATGCGGTGGAACAGGAGACACGCTCCTCAGAGCATCCCAGTCGGTTTAATGAATTCCGGTCATTGTCGGGCAGGTGACGAGTTGCCCATAGCTGCTGCCATACGCATTGGTTTTCCTCACTTTCGACCCTACCCGATGCGCAAAAAGCGGATATATGAAACACATTCTGGTGAAAATTCCAGGCTCTTGATAAATTACACCGACATGTCCCTACAAAACCATCAACTCCGCTTCCGTCAGGTTCATCTTGATTTTCACACATCTCCCGATATCCCGGGGATTGGTAAAAAATTCGACAAAGCGGCGTGGCAGGAGACTCTCCAGGAGGCGGCCGTTGACTCCATCACCATTTTTTCGAAATGCCATCATGGCTGGAGTTATCATCCGACGACGGTGGGCAAGGTTCATCCTCATCTCGATTTTGACCTGCTGCGGGCGCAATACGAGGCCACCAAGGAGGCTGGTATCAATGCGCCGGTTTACCTCTCTGCGGGGGTGGATAATTTGGCGTCATATAATCATCCTGAATGGCGGGAAATTAACAAGGACGGGCAATACAATGGGTGGTCAAAGCGCATTCTTCAGCCGGGGTTTCACATGATGGATTTTCACAGCCCGTATCTGGATTATCTCTGCGAGCAGATCCGTGAGGCGGTTGCTTTGTTTCCTGACTGTGACGGGATCTTTCTGGATATCATCGCCCAAAACCAAAGCTGCGGGCGTTGGAGTTTGGATTTTATGAAGGCCAACGGGCTTAACCCCGAAAAAGAGGAGGATCGCAAAGAGTCTTCGCGATTGGCATTGGAAAAATATTATCAGCGCACCACCGAAGCCGCGAAATCCGGGCGGCCTGACATGCCAATTTTCCACAACTCGGGTCATATTCCTCGTGGGCGGCATGATATTTTGGCCTATTTCAGCCACAATGAACTCGAGTCCCTGCCAACGGGAGGGTGGGGGTACGACCACTTTCCGATGTCGGCCAAATATGCGTGCAACCTCGACTTGGATTTTCTCGGGATGACCGGGAAGTTTCATACGACCTGGGGCGAATTTGGCGGATTCAAACACCCCAACGCTCTGCGTTATGAGTGTGCTGCCATGCTGGCTTTTGGTTCCAAATGCAGTGTGGGCGACCAACTGCCGCCATCGGGCGAGCTTGATCGCTCCACCTACGGGATTATTGGCAAAGCGTACCGGGAGGTTCGGGACAAAGAGCCCTGGTGTGTGGGCTCGAAGCAGGTGTTCGATCTGGGAGTGCTTTCCAGTGAGGCGGAGAATCGCAGTCATCGGGACTCCTTAAGCGATGAGGGTGCCACGCGTGTCCTTTTGGAAAGCCATTTTCTCTTTGGGTTGGTGGATCGAACGATGGACTTTTCTGCTTACAAAGCCTTGGTTTTGCCGGACGACATTCGGATCGATGCAGCCCTTAAGGAAAAGCTTGATGCCTATGTCGCGTCCGGCGGAAAGCTGATCCTCTCCGGTGAAAGCGGGCTCTGGCGGGATCGTGATGAAATGGCCTTCGATGTGGGAGCGGATTATGCAGGCTTGAGTCCGTTTTATCCTCCGGAGGATGAGGGAAACCGGGGGCATGATTATGTGCTCCCGATTACCGAACTCCGCCCCGACTTCGTAAATAGCCCGCAAATCATGTATGATCGGTCCCACCGCATTCGTGTGACATCGGGTTCCTCCCTGGGTCAAATCTACGACCCCTATTTCAATCGCACCTGGGAGCATTTTTGCAGTCATCAACACACTCCGAATCAGGAGGAGCCATCGGGATTTGATGCCGGTGCGCGGTATGAGGCCGTTCTCTATTTTGCTCATCCCGTGTTTCGTCATTACCGCACTTATGGGGCGGTGGCCTATCGCGAGTTTGTTGCAAAAGCCATTCGAGCCCATCTTGATCAGCCAACGACAGTCACAACCAACCTGCCCTCAACAGCCCGCATCTCGCTCACCCATCAAGCTTCTGAAAACCGTCATGTCCTCCATTTGCTGTATGCGCCGACGATCAGTCGAGGTGGAGTGATTCAGCTTTCGGGCGGCAACAGCTCCGTGGGGCGGGCCGTCGAGGTCATCGAAGACCTGCCGCCGCTTCATAACATTGAGGTCACTTTGAACTGGGAAGCGACGTCCGCCCGCCTCGTGCCGGAGGGAACGGAAATGCCACTAACAAGAAACCAGGGGACAACCGCATTGCGAATTGATGAGTTTTCTTGTCATCGAATGATTGAAATCAAATGACCTCATCTATGAGGGGACGATGACAAAGAGCCAGCCACGCTGGATGAATCAACCACTGTGGGGCAAGACGGTGCCCCTCATAGCCCGGCCATCTCCTCGCGTGCGATCCGGCACCAGTCGTCGAAGCGCTCGGGATGGTGTTCGCAGGTGTGAGTATCTTTGAGGATCACCTCAAAGTTGCAGCCGGACTCCCGGCACGCGACAATGTTCTCGCGGAGGTAGGAGCGGATGCGCTCCGGATTGAAATGACCGACAAGGTCGGTCGGACGCGGTTTCCAAGAAAAGATCGCGCGTCCTTTGATTTGCGGAGCGCTGCGCGCGACGTTGGTGAATGGCGAGACTGAGATCCGTCGGATGTGCGGGATCTCCAAGACGATGTCGCACTTGTCGGTGATGTCATCGCAGCAGCCATAGCCGGTAAGTGCAAACGGCTCGAGGAGCTCCTTTTCATACCGGAGGGCAAACTCCGCGTGCATCGAGGGAGAGACACCAGTCAGCTCCTGCGACTCTGCGGACGCCCACATGTTCTCGCGTTTTGCGGTGGTGCCGACTTCCGAACCCGGACAGGATTCCAGCCAGCCATTTCCGCCGGTCGAGTGGTAGGTGTTGTCGTGATTGAACTCAAGGAGCCCCATGCGCTCGTATTGCTCGACGAGGCGCCTGTTGCCTTCAGCAAGGAATGCGATAGCGCGGTGGGTGAACTCCGGCTCCTCGATCATATCAATCAGAACCTCCTCAAGCCCCCGCAATGCGGTCCATTGCGCCATGAGATGGAAGCTCACATGCTTGATCCCGACAAGATCAACCGGCAGGATGCCATCGAAGATCTCGTTCACTGCATCGAATCGTTTCTTCGACACCTCTTTGTCGTGAAAGACCTCTGGAAAACGCATTTTGTCGAGATCGGATTCCTCCGCGATCACGGGATCGAATTTTCTGGCACCGTGATCCTCCTGGCTCATCTCCCAGCGCGCCTCGACTCCCCAGCCGGTATTGCCGATCGCTTTGGGCACACAGACCGATGGGGTCGGCACATTGTCTGTGTCGAAGTGTCTGAACGCGTAGAGTTCTATGCGCATCTCCCGCTCAATGTCTCGGAGCAGCGGGTCGGAGCAGCGACACTGGAGGGAATCCGAGGAGGCGGTCAATTCGGACCAACTGCCCTCTGGAAACACAAGGAGCATCGGTCGTTCCTGGGCAAGAGCGTTGTGTTTCTTCCAGAGCTGTTTGTGCTCGGCAACAACCGGATTCGCGAGGAGTTCAGCCTTGCTTCGGGCCAGTTCCCTGAGCGTCTGGATTTCTTCAGTGGTGGCGGTGGGTGTGGAGGGATGATCGGTCAGTCGTGAAAGATACATAAGAATTGTCGGGTGAGGGATTCGAGGTCGGGACGGTTGATTCGCCAGGCGATGGCATTGATCACCACCCGGGTGACCGGGACCTCGCCCGGCAGAGGTGCACTTTCAGGACGCCCGATACCCGTCGAGTTCAAAAAATGGCGGGCTCCATCCTCGCCGATGAGAGCGGCTTTGACATGGCCGATAAGACCCCCTGACGACCCGATGCCGACGATCAGCGCATCGAATGCGATACGAATCGCCTCGCCGGAATACCGGGTTGGCCGTGGGGGGAGGTATTCCAAAGCGCAGACGGACGGGTGGCCATGATGGTCGTGGTCGTTGGGTGTGATGCCGGAGGAGAGGGGGGCAGCAGGAATTCCCAGAAAAAAATTCTGTAATGGTTCGGCGAGAGAATCTGGCAGGGATTCGCTGGCTGAGAGGTTGGTGAAATCCACGCGGGCATCGGGACGGATTTTGCGCACTCTCTCCTCGAACGATTTCCGGAAGCCATCCGGCACGGCGTCTAGCTTGTTGACCACGCAGAGATCGGACGCCTCAATGCCTTGGCGGACGACTGGAAGATCCAGCATTTTTTCAATCCGATCGAGACGGGCCGCGTCCAGAATATTCACCTGAAGCAGAGGCAGCGACGCAAGGTCCGTTCCGGCCAACATGTTCCGGACCATCCCCGGGGTCGCTATCCCGGATGCCTCGATGCAGACAAGGTCGGTGCTTTCTTCCGCCGCCAGCGTGTCGAGCACGCTCACCAGCCTCGCCGAAAGGTTGCAGCAGATGCACCCGCCGAGAAGCTCCTTCACAATCAGGCCGTCGCAATGGAACACCTCCGGATCGACCCCGACCCGACCGATCTCATTCTGCACGATGACCGTTCTCAGTCCGGCCCCGCGTGTGGCGAGTCGCAGGGCACGAAGCAGAAACGTGGTTTTTCCCGATCCAAAAAATCCTGTGAGAACAAGCAGGCGCATTTATTTAGCAGTCGGGTTTCATATTTCGCATTAAAATGAACCAAAGGGGTTTGTCGCGTGTCCGTGGGATACGGTATTTTGTATAGAAAAATGCGGAACAAATGAAGTTTTATCGCCCCTGGGGCCTTCTCTTCTGACATGACTCTGTCGGGGTACTATCCGTGTGCTTTGATATGCTGGGATTGGGAAGAGTGGGGAGTGTCATCCCCCTTCTTAGCCTGAAAACGGCCATGTGGCTCCTCACTCGCTTAGAAGGTCAACCGATCGGAGACATGCTCATCAGAGAGATCAAACTGCGGGACGGTGATCACGGCCAGCCGGTTTTTGGAGGAGGTTGATGTGACTTGATGGTGGATCCCTTTTGTGATCACGCAGAGTTCATTGGCCTCCAACCGGTGGTTGGTGATGGCCTTTGTCGCCGGATCTAAGAGCCGAAGATCAATTGTTCCCTCCATCACAAAATAAATTTCATCAAAAGTTTTGTGATAATGGGGCGTCGTGATGCCAATATCGAAAGCAATGGCAAGATTTGGTGAATATTCCTCTCCGCGAAGGACTTCGTGGATTGCCCCGCAGGTTGGCGAATGTTTTACAACATGATCTGCCAGGTGTTTGAGGATCATACCATTTGACGGTCTGCTTGCCGCTCACTGTGCAGGTCACCGTGTTTACCAAAGGCCTCGGCGACACTCTCGGCCGCCTGCTTCTCATTTGACTGCTCCGAGAAACGGACGCTGACAAGTTTGCTGACGCCGTGTTCTTCCATGGTCACACCATAAAGCATTTCCGCGCGGCTGATGGTGCGTTTGTTGTGGGTGATGACCACAAACTGGCTCTGGTCCACGAAGCGATCGAGGATTTTGATAAAGCGTGAGATATTGGATTCATCGAGCGGTGCATCCATTTCATCCAGCACACAGAACGGACTGGGCTTCACCATATAAATGCCGAACAGCAGGGCCACTGCGGTCATGGTGCGTTCACCACCGGATAGCAGGCTGATACTCTTAAGTTGTTTTCCTGGAGGTTTGGCAATGATTTCAATGCCGGATTCCAGTGGATCGCTTTCGTCCACGAGGAGCAGGTTGGCAGCGCCACCTCCGAAGAGCTCGGTGAACATGACCTGGAAGTTTTCGCGGATCTTCACAAACGTGTCCGCAAAAAGCTCCCGGGTGGTGCGGTTGATTTTTGAAATCACTTCCATGAGTTCCACCTTGGAGTTCACGAGGTCGGCGTTTTGTTTCTCAAGGAAAAGCTGACGTTGCTCGAGTTCTTCAAATTCCTGGATGGCATCAAGATTCACGGGGCCCATGGATTCAACCCGTTCCGTGAGGTCTGCCACAATCTCTTCGATCGTGTCCCACGGGATGCTTTGAGGTTCTTCGGGAGCAGGCGCAGAGAGCTCTTCAATCTCGAGGGACTCGATCACAACGGGCTGCTCAACAGGCTCTGAAGTGGCGTTTGCGTCCGTGGCTTCGGAAGCTTCGTTGGACTCCGCGGCCGAGGATTTTTTCTTGGTCCGTTCCCGGAGGGCGGTGACGAGGCTATAGGTGTCAGCCTCAAACGCCTCAAGGTCGGTCTGGTAGCGTTGCGAGACATGACTGCGCAAATTCTCTGCCCGCATTTCCACCTGGGCGGCACGGACTTCCAGACGGCCTTTTTGATCTTGAAGTGACAGGAGTTGGGATCGGGCGGAACGAAGGGCCATCTCCAAAGCCTCGGCTTGGGATCGGATTTCATCACGGGCTCCCGAGACCTCCGCAATGCGGGCCTCGGTGGCTGACAGTTCCGAGGAATGAGATTCCAAAGAGGATTTCAGGGATTCGCTTTCTGTTTCCAGTTCTGTGATTCGCCGTTCGTAATTTGCGATATCCCGGTTGCGGGCTGTGAGAAGCTCTGCGAGTTCGTTGAGGCGGGCATTCATGGGGCCACGCTGACGCGCCAGATTTTCCTGCTGCTGGCGGTTCGTGGCAACCTCAACCCGAACTTCATTCAGTGACTCAATGGCTGAGGCCTCTCGATCCCTGGCAGCCTGCACATCCTGCTCGGCAGCCCCTTTGCGGGCACGGGAGGATTCCAATTCTGAGAGAGTCCCTGAAATGGCAGTTTCCAATTCGCTCAGCTTGGCATGACTTGCGCGCAATGATTCTTCGATTTGAACAACCTCTCTGGCGAATGCGGAAGTGCGGGCCTCAAGGTCGGCACGCTGACGTTCGCAAAGCTGTTTCTCATTTTCGCAGGAGGCATTTTCGACTTGGGCGGCTTGCACGGCCTCACGGCTTTCCATCACACGGACCTGGGCCACTTCAAGGGCTTCCACGGCTGCTCCCCGGGCTGTCGTAGCCTGTTGAAGCTTCGCAATGGCATTGCCAAGATCGCGGTCGAGAGCCTCGATCTGCGCTTTGCGGGCCAGGGCCGATTGCCCGGAATTTTCGCCGGACTGGCCACCGCGAATAATGCCTGAGCGGTCAATGAATTCCCCTGAAAGCGTCGCGATGGCCAACTCCCTGCGGGCTTCTTTGACCTGAAAAGCGGCTTCCAGATTCTCCACCACCACAACACCCTCCAAAAGCTGGCAGGCCAGCGCTTGAGGTTCACCATCCCCCTTCACAAAACCTGAGGCCCAACCCAGAGCTTGGGCAGGCAGCTCGCGGTTTCCAACCTCAGCCGCTGGAATCCACTCGCGGGGAATCGCTGCCGCATGGCCAAGCCTCTTCGTGGTCAGACGCTCAATAGCTGCCCGGGCGACCGAGTGGTCTTTAAAAATGATAGCCTGAAGGGTGGCGCCCAAGGCGGCTTCAATCGCAGGAATAAAGCGCTCGTCCACTCGAATGTGATCAGCAAGTGCTCCCAGGATGGCAGGCTTGAAGAGAGTGGGGTCATCCAGACCACGCAGCACGGCTTGGGTTCCTTCTCCGAAGCCTTCTCCTTGTTGTTGAAGCTGACGAAGAACCTCAAGCCTGGACTCCACGGCGGCTGCCTCTTTGGAGGCCACGTTGAGGGCATATTCGGCCTCTTGCCGCAGTTTCTGAGCGCCCTCATGGGCAGATGTTGCGGAGGCTTGGGCTGCTCGCGCGGACTCCAGCGCGGCGGCGGACTCGGCACGGCGACGCGCGATCTGTTCCAAGCGGGCCACAATTTCGGCGACTGCGGCAATTGCGGCTTCGGATTCTCCTTGAAGAAGTCGCTGGCGGGTTTCCCCGGACTCACGGCGGCTGGCAGCTGAGGAAATTTCTGTCCTCAACGAGCCCAGTCTGGCTTCCAACCGGGCAGCCTCATTCGAGATCTGGTTGATGGCTTGCTCGTGCGCGGAACGTTCAGCCCTCGCAGCAGCAACCTTTTCCTCCTGGGAAGCCAGATCGGCTTCTCGGGCATTCATGGCTTCGATCATGGAAGAAATCTGAAGCTCGGTTTCTTGCAACTGATTCTGCTGGATCGAAATTTTTTCCTCGGCGGCCGCGATGTCCGTGTGGTGACGCGCCACCAGTTCGCGTCCTTCGGAAACACGCTCCGCATTGGTGGCGATTCGGTTTTCGGCCGAAAACATGCGGTTGCGAACCTCCTGGGAAGTGTCCCTCAGCCCAATGATCTCAGAATCCCGGGCTGATATTTCTGCGCGGAATCCCTCCAATTCCGACTCCTGCTGGCTGATCTCCCGGTCATGAATGGCACGCACATCTTCGATTCCGTGCAATTCTGTCTTGATCGCCTCCAACTCCCTGCGCAATTCCACATAGTTTTTGTGGGAAAGATGGGTGTCGAACGTGCGAAGATCCTGCATGATCCCCTGATATCGACGGGCTTTGGCGGCTTGACGCTGAAGTGACCCGATCTGGCGGCGCACTTCCTTGATAATGTCCTGGACCCGCAGGAGGTTGGCTTCCGTGTATTCGAGTTTCCGAAGCGCTTCCTTTTTCTGGGCTTTGTATTTGGTGATGCCTGCGGCCTCTTCAAAAATAGCACGCCGATCTTCCGGGCGACTACTCAGGATCAGGTCAATCTTACCCTGCTCCATAATGGAGTAAGCGCTGCGACCTACGCCGGTATCCATAAAAAGTTCATGGATATCCTTCAGCCGACAAGCGGATTTGTTCAGGAAATATTCGCTCTTTCCGTCACGGTGAACACGCCGTGTGATCCGAACCTCATTCCACTCCACCCCAAGTTCCTTCTCGCACTCGGAAAACGTCAACGAAACTTCCGCCATTCCCAGGGCTCCACGGCTGTCCGTTCCCCCGAAGATCACGTCCGCCATTTCCCCGCCCCGCAGCGCTTTTGCTGACTGCTCACCCAAAACCCAACGCAAGGCATCCAGAACGTTGGATTTTCCGCAACCGTTCGGCCCGACCACGGCCGTGACTCCACGGTGAAAATTGAGAATTGTCCGGTTGGCAAACGACTTGAAGCCAATCATTTCGAGGGATTGAAGATACATAAATGGGGCAGGTGCGTGGAAGTGGATCTTGTGGCCCAACCCCACCTCTTGCAAGCAAAAACCACTACATATAGAGCTTTTGTCTGGCTGCAAACCACAACCTATTGATTTTCATGGCCCCTGACAGGATCCAAAAGTCACTCCCGAACCGGGTTCCTCAGAGTTCGAACTCTTCAAAAACCCGCTTTGCGACACCTATGGCATTGTAGGCGGCAGGATATCCGATGTAGATGGTCATTTGGACGATGAGGGCACGGATTTCCTCGGGTTTCAGCAGGTTGTTCACGAGAGCCCCCCGGATATGCCATTCGAGCTGAGGCAAACTGGCCGAGGTGATCAACGAGGCGAGTGTGGCGATTTTCCTGGCTCGCTGGTCCAAGGCCTCGTCGGTATACATATCGGCAAAGCCATGTTCGATGACGAGTCGGGTCAACTCCGGGGCGGCGGCCATCGCCCGTTCGAATCCTTCCTCACCCAGATGCAATGTCGCCAGTGGTTTTCCCTTTTCGAATTTCTCGCTCATCGTTTTTGAGGGAATGTATCGAGGCCTTAAAACAATCCAAGAGAAAGCGTCTCAGAAGGCGGGATGAGGGTAAGCTCATCATTGGGGACGGTGGTTTGTAGGAGAGGAAAAAAGTCGGCGGTCAAGGGACTGAAGCCCCCTACCCATTGAAGAACTTGCTGACGCATGAGCGAGGCGCTGCTTTGAGGGTGCGGTCGCCCTTCCACCGGTGCCTTGACTCCCGGGGGACGCGGATTATCCTCCAAGTGAAATGGAATCGGATCTTTTACAACGTGTGCGCGGGAGCCTTCAGGAGTTTCTCGCCGCCAAAGGTTTCCGCCGCACGAACCAGCGTGAAGCGATTATTCAGGCTGCGTTTGGAACGACCGACCATTTTACCGCCGAGGAATTGCTTAACCGAGCTAGGGACATCGACAAGTCTGTTTCCCGGGCGACCGTTTACCGGACGCTCCCCCTGCTTGTCGAAAGCGGCCTGCTGCGCGAGCTTGAACTCGGAACGGACACAAAAGTCTATGATCCCAACTTCATAGACCGCCCAACGCACAACCACCTCATTTGCGTGGACTGCAATAAAATCATCGAATTCGAGGACACGAACATTGAGCTGCTCGAAAATTGTATCACCCGCCGTCTGGGATTTTCCCCGGCGAACAAAATGGTCAAAATTGAAGGCCACTGTGATGAACTCAAACTCAAGGGCCACTGTGGACATCGCACCGAATCCTGAAATGTCGGGGCCATCCATGGAAACCGTTTTTCTTAATTTTTGACATGTGGAAGGGACGCTTCGCTCAGGAACCATCAAGCCTCTTAAAAGCCTACGGGGAATCCGTCTCCACGGATTGGAGGCTCTATGACCAGGACATCCGCGGGAGTATTGCCCATGCCCGTGCGCTATCTGCTGCCGGAATCCTGACGCCAGAGGAGTTCGCTCAGATCGAATGCGGGCTGAAAAGCATTGGGGCCGCAATCAGGGAGGGGACCTTTGTGTTTGATCCTGAATTGGAAGATGTTCACATGAACATCGAATCCGCCCTCACCAAAAAAATTGGAGCCGCCGGTGCCAAACTCCACACGGCCCGGAGCCGGAATGACCAGGTGGCCCTTGATCTGCGGCTTTGGATTCGGGAAGAAACAAAAATGCTCCTGGATGACGTTCGTGGACTTCAACGGGCTTTGGTCGATCTCGGGGCGCGTCATGCCAGCGCGATCATGCCCGGCTACACCCACCTTCAGCGTGCCCAGCCGGTGTTATTTGCTCATCATTTGTTGGCGTACGTGGAAATGCTGGACCGAGACGCATCACGGCTCAAGGATGGTTTGATTCGCATAGACGTCATGCCCCTTGGCTCGGGCGCCATCGCAGGCTCCACGATCGCTTTGGACCGTGCGGCCATTGCCGCCGAGTTGGGTTTTTCCAAAGTTTCCCAAAACAGCATGGATGCGGTTTCTGATCGCGACTTTGCAATTGAAGTGGTCGCCTCGCTTGCCATCCTTGGGATGCACCTCTCACGACTGAGTGAAGACGTCATCCTGTGGGCAACATCGGAGTTTTCGTTTCTTAAACTGAGTGACCGCCACACGACCGGATCAAGCTTGATGCCTCAGAAAAAAAATCCTGACATTGCGGAGCTAACCCGCGGAAAGACCGGCCGCCTTTACGGAAATCTGGTGACTTTGCTGACACTGATGAAAGGTCTGCCGCTCACTTACAACCGGGACATGCAGGAAGATAAGGAGGCGGTTTTTGATTCCTTTGACACGACCCGCGCGGCTCTCAGGATTTTTGCTGAGATGTTGGACGGGGCCAGCTTGAATGAGACGACCGCGCGGGATGCCGCATCAGACCCGGCCCTGCTGGCCACTGACCTTGCTGATGGGTTGGTCCTCGGCGGGGTGCCATTCCGTCAGGCTCATGAAATCGTGGGCAAACTTGTGGCTGCCGCTGCGGCCAAAGGCGTGGGTTTGAATGCGCTGACCTCTGACGATTTTCTAGCTGCCTCGTCCGTGCTGACTCCTGAGGTTGTCAAACGAACTTTTGACCTGGACTCAGCCATTGAAGCACGAAAAACCGAGGGAGCCCCCTCACATCGGAATGTCGCAGAGCGTCTCTCTCATTGGCGTCAACAATTGTCGGAATGAGTCAGCACACTTTGGATTCCGCCTGGGTCACATTGGACCGTGTGCCAATTTGTAAAACTCCCCATCTCCAAGTGGACAAAGAAACCGTGGCCACACCGTCCCGTCCCGAGGGGGTGGAGTGGTATGTGGTTCACCGCCCCCGGGCCACTGTTGTGGCTCCGCGTCTCCGGGATGGCCGGTTCGTCCTGATCAGGCAGGAACGCCCGGCGGTGCGATTGCTGACATGGGAGTTTCCCGCCGGCCAGGTGGATGCGGGAGGGGAGACCGTCCACGAAACCGCCCGCCGGGAATTGGGAGAAGAGGCCGGTCTCATTTGCCGGGGCGAGTTGATCCCATTGGGGCACTTCTTTTCGTCGGTGGGTTTCACGGATGAGGTCTGCGAACTGTTCCTTGCGACGGACTGCGAATCCGCCGATGACATTTTTGAAATGGATCACCATGAGGCCATCAGTGAGGTTTTGCCGGTGACGCCCGCTGAACTGACGCGCATGATCTCGGAGGCCGAAATCTCAGATGCCAACACCCTCTCGGCCTATGCAAGGCTTCTTGCGAAAGGTCTCCTATGAACCTGCACCGGCTCTTTGAATTTCGCGAAGCGGCTGACGAGCCCAAGCCATTCCTTGATCATATTGAAGACCTGCGCGGGCTGCTGATCAAAATTGCGATTGCGGTCGGCGCGGCCATGACTCTTTGTTTTGCCTTTCGATCCACCCTTGCCGGCATTGTGCAGCACCCGCTGGCAACCGTGGCCCCTGAACGTGCCGCCAATCTGCAATCGCTGGGCGTCACGGACTCATTCACAATCTCACTGGAACTCGCCTTTTACGGAGGAATCATTCTCGCCTTTCCTTTTATCCTCTACTTCCTGGCAGAGTTTGTTTTGCCTGCTCTCAAGCCTGAAGAAAAGCGTGTGCTGCTTCCTGCCTCCATGGCTGGCTTTGGTCTCTTTTTGGTGGGTGTGGTTTTCTGTTATGCCATTGTCCTTCCTCAGGCTCTGGCATTCTTTTTTGCCGATGCTCAAGCCATGAATTGGCAACCGACCTGGACGGTTCGCGAATATTATTCGTTCACCACACAGATCATTATTGCCTTTGGTTTGGCCTTTGAACTTCCCCTGGTGGTGCTTGTGCTTGTCAAACTCGGCATTCTTGACGCCGCAACCCTCAAACGGACACGGACCTTTGCCCTCGTTGTCATCTTCATCGTTGCCGCCATCATCACGCCCACTTCCGATATCCTGACCCTGGCTCTCATGGGGGGGCCGATGTACCTGCTTTACGAAATTTGTATTATCATTGCCTCTTGGATGGCACGCAAAGAGAGGAAAGCGTTGCGGGATTTGGAGGAGTAAACTCGATCCCTGTTTCCCGATCCCTATCCATCGATAGAGCGGTCTGCGCTTAAGTCAGTTCGTCTCAAATCACGCGAGTCCGATCGATTTGCCAATCTGAGTGGCGATGCTTTTGAAGGCGAGGGAGGATGCGCTTTGAGGGGCGGACAATACAATGGGAGTTCCAAGGTCCCCTCCTTCCCGGATGGCGATCTCGATGGGGATTTCCCCAAGCAGGGAGGTGCCAAGGCGGGCGGCTTCGCGGGTGCCGCCACCCGTGCCGAAGATATCGTAACGCATCCCGTCACTCGGACTCACGAAGTGGCTCATGTTTTCGACGATCCCAAGAACGGGCACATTGGTTTTTTCAAACATGGACGCCGCCTTGCGCGCATCAATGAGCGCGACTTCCTGAGGGGTTGTGACGATGATAGCACCGGTGAGTGCCACGGTTTGGACGATTGTGAGCTGGATGTCCCCGGTTCCCGGAGGAAGATCAAGAAGGAGCACGTCGAGCGGTTTCCAAGCAACCTGACGGAGGAATTGCTGGGTGTAGCGGGTCACCATCGGGCCACGAAGCACGGCGGGAGCCCCGTCATCCAACAAGAATCCCATAGACATCAACTTGAGCCCGTCCCGTTCGATGGGAATGATGAATTCCTTTTCGTCCGCTGTTGGTCGTTCGTTGCAACCAAACATGAGCGCGATGCTCGGGCCGTAGAGATCGCAGTCGCACAGGCCGACCTTGAGTCCTTGCGCTGAGAGGGCAAGCGCGAGATTTGCGGCGACCGTGGATTTGCCGACGCCGCCCTTGCCGCTGGCGATGGCAATAATATGTCGGACCCCGTCAATGCCCTGGGGACCCGGAACTCCGGCGGCTTGGGCCGGGGCCTGGACATCGATCAGAACCTCGATCGGGCCACGAACCCCGGCGGCTTGGATAGCCGCAATGCTCTCCTCGCGAATGCGGGCCGCAATGGCTGGTTCGGAGGTGGTGAGTGTCATCTTCACTTTCACGCCGGATGCGTCAGTGACAATTTCTTTGACCAAACCAAAAGAGACAATGTCTCTGGAAAATCCGGGATATTTGACGGCCTGCAGGGCCTGCTTTAGAGCATCTTCACTGATCATAATTGAATTTTTATCTTTCGATAAATCCGGGAGGGAGCTCGGGGGTTGTGGACATCTGGTCGAGCATCTCGGAATCCACCGCACTGCCGATGAGCCCTTTGTAAAACAAGGCGGAGGGACGGAATAACCGCTTTTTTGTCTGAGGGTCCATCTTCGACATGCCGAAAGGAGCCTTGTAACCGTGATGCCATTCGTAATTATCCACCAGAGTCCATACGAAGTAGCCGCGGACATCGATGCCTTCCGCCATGGCCTCTTTTACTTCCAGCATGTGATTGAAGAGATAACGCACGCGTTTGATATCTTTGACCGTGGCAATGCCATTTTCTGAAATGACGATTGGTTTGTTGTATCGTTTGGCGACGGCTTTGATTTGTTTATAGAGCGATCGCGGCTGAATAACCCATCCGAGAAGGCTGTAATTATGCCCCCTCCGGACCTTGAGGGCCAAGAGGGCCGTGAAATCGGCATATTCTGTGTAGTAATAGTTGAAGCCGATGATATCACACACATCGAACGTGCGGTCGAGGTGGGTGAGGTTGATCCTCTGCATGTAGTTGTAATAGGCCTGGGTCGGATCCCACGGTGTTCGTTGCCAGTAGGGGAGGGCCTGCACGGCCATCACAATGGCGTCTTTCCGGTGTTTCCGGATGCGGGTGGCCGCATCGCGAAAGGCCCACACACTCGTTTCCATCGCGGCATTGTATTTGCCGAAGTCCAAAAACATTCCTGGGGGCCAGACCGCGCCAAGGTAACCGAGTGCCAGATCGCCGTTGGGTTCGTTCTGAGGAACGAACGTGCGCACCTGCGGAGCAAGAGCCTTGGTCATTCTGTCGACATAGGCGCTCCAACGCTCTTTGAAAAGCGGATGGAGCCAGCGGGATTGACCGGGTTTA
>JBGSPC010000186.1:0-5181 GCA_041738805.1 Terrimicrobiaceae bacterium
GAGAATGTTAGAAACGCGATTAGTGCGAGCTTCTTCATCACTTAATCACACAGTCGGCTAATTGTTTTGTCAACGATTTATAATGGCAACGAATACAGCGCAAACAACCGAACCTGCTTGCCCCGGAGGCAGTTGGCCCCAGAAAAACGCATCTTCAGTCACCTCGTACGTCCACTGCCATACCCACGTTTCCCTTCAATCCAATCTTTGGGGCTCAATCAACTGTGGAGCATTGTTCCGAACATTCCCAACATCCCGACCCACTGGCCAAATCTTCAAGGCCCCATCAGGTGCAGGCACCAAAATCTGGCTGCGCTCATCATCACTCAGAGGAGAAGGCTCAAACCATCGCTGCCAGAATTCTCGCCGTAGAATGACAGGCATTCGGTCATGGATCGTGGAAGCCTCTGCGTTGGGAAACTGCTGCGACATTTCCGTGTTCGCCGTGTAGTCCACACTCATCGCGTAAATATCCAGAACCTTCTGGTAAAAGCGCCGCTCGGACGAACGGATGTCCCGGATGCGCTCGAGTTGTTCGTCGAAGTAATCCTTCTGCCCTTTGCCTGGCGGATTCTTCAGCCGCTCGTCGTCCATGGTGAAGCCCTTCACCAGATACTCGTTCAAGCGCCCGATAGCCCACTGGCGGAACTGCGTGCCCCGGTGGCTGCGCACCCGGAAACCGACCGCGAGAATGGCATCCAGGTTGTAGTGCTCGATCTCCCGCGCCACCTCCCGTTTGCCCTCGGTTCGAACTATTCGGAATTTCCGAATAGTTGCCCTTGCTTCCAGTTCCCCCTCCGCGTAGATGCCTTTCAGGTGCTCATTCACGGTCGGCACGGTGACTTGGAATAATTCGGAAATGATCGCCTGCGTCAGCCACAGGGTCTCGTTTTCAAACCGGCACTGGATGCGCGTGCGGCCATCCTCTGTTTGGTAGAGGATGATTTCGGATTGGGGCAAAGGTTCGTCGCTCATGGGTTCAGCATCCTTTCGATGTGCTTTGAACTGACAAGGATTCCTTGTCAGTTGCCCGCCTGTCTGCGTGGTCGGCCCCACGGGCAGACACCTCCTCGGAAATCCGGGCTGCCTCAACCCGGGACTTCAGGCTGACGATAAAGTCCGGGTATTCGGGCGTAGCAAGCACTGATGGCCCTGAACTGTCTGCCTTCCTCGGGAGATTGAGTTTCATTTCTTACAAAACTCGCCATGAGTTCTCCTTGGGTCCATCATAAAACGATCCTGTGTGTCGGCGTTCGCCAGAGTTCCAGATCCGAGGGCAAGCATTGGAGTTTTTAAATAGGAATATTCCGTTTCTTGGGTCAAAAGCTGTCCTACCCTCCAACGATCGTAAATATTGTTCCGCTTGATCGCAGAATCAGCCACCACCAAGATCTCTCCATGCAAGCACTGATCAAAAAGTTGAAAAACCTTTTCGTGAAAAAGCCCCCCTCACAACGGATTTGGAGCAGACGCTTCCCGGATTTCCATCTGCTGCCGAAAATGAGTGAATCCCTGCGATTAAAAAATTGGACTGTCTCCATCCTCCTGATGGCAGCGGCGGGATTTGGCTGCTCTTCCCGCGTGTTCGCGGAAAAGCCAGACGTGGAACGGATCTTTGGGCGGATTCAATTTGTGACAGCGTTTCCCGATTACAAGGTGCAGGTGACGGATGCGTTTGCCGACCTGCATGTGCAAGTCGTCACGTCCTTTCCCGACAAACCAGGCAAATGGCAGATTGTGGAGTCCTTCCCGGACTACAAAATCCAACTGGTGGAGAGCTTTCCGGATTTCACGATCTCCTACGTGAAGGCCTTTCCTGGAAAGCCTTAGTGGGACCGTCAGGGTTGCGCTGAACTGTCGCGCGGAGAATTCTCCGTGCGGGACATTTTTCCGCTCTAGTGATGGTGACCGCCGGGCCCGTGGACGTGGCCATGGGAGAGTTCTTCCTCCGTGGCATTCCGGACCTCACGGATGGTGACGTCAAAGTGGAGATTGGTGCCTGCCAGCGGGTGGTTGCCATCAAGCGTGACCTCGCTGTCGGTGAGTTTGGTGACGGTGACAACTTGCGGTCCTTCTCCGCCGCTGGCTTGGAGTTGGCTGCCGACTTTGAGCTCGGGCACCCCTTCAACCTGCGACCGGGGGATGGTAAAAATTTTCTCGCTGTCATGCTCGCCATAACCTTCTTCGGGAGCAACATCCACTTGAAGAGCATCGCCGACGACCTTGCCATCAAGCGCCTTTTCCAAACCCGGGATGATGTGCCCACTGCCGTGAATATAAGCGAGAGGTTCATGACCTTTCGAGGAGTCGATGGTCTGTTTTTGATCGTCAGTGAGAGTGTAGTCGATGAGGACGACTTTGCCGGAAGTGATTTGCATGGTGAATCAATGTAGAGAAAAGCGGGCAAATGCCAAAAAATAAAAATCAGGGAATTTTTAATTGGCCGGGAGAATGACGGGGTTCAGCAAATCGCCCCCTTCCGGGTTAGGACAAGTAAGTGAGGGGGAGTTGAAATTTTTGGGTTAACCGCTGAAGCCGCAGAAACACCTGGGCGGTGAGAAAGGCGTCCCCGGGGGCGGTGTGCCGGTCATGGGGTTCGATCCCGAATTTTGAGCAGAGGGTATCCAACTCAAAGTTGCGGAAAGTATCATCACCGAAAGCGCCGTGCTTTTCCAGGGTCAACGCCATTTCCATGGTGTCGAGAGCCGGGTTGTTGAAGGTGCGGCCGAGCCGTTCCGCGGCGTGCGCCACAATGGTTTTGTCAAAACCCACATGGTGGCCGACCAGCGTTGAGTCGCCTACAAAATCGAGAAACCTACCCACAATGTCAGCTTCCGAACCCCCGGCCGCAGCCTCCGCAGGGGTGATCCCATGGACAAGCACGGAGGAGGTCATTCGCCAGTCATTGATGATGGCATCAAAAGAGTCCTCAAGCACGATGTCTCCGTTTTGCACGGTGACGGCACCGATGGTGAGGATTCCATCCTTCCCGGGATTCAGGCCGGTTGTTTCGCAATCAAAGGCGATGAAACGATCAGCGCTGAAGTCCATGATATTCGGCGGTGAAGGAAATCAATTCGGCGATGGTGCGGAAGGCGGTTTTGAGAAGCACTTGATCGGTGCGGGGAAGCAATGCCGGCCGAAGGTTGTCTCCGCTTGCGCCGCGTGTCAGCCCATTCCGGGCCTGAAAAAATCGGGTTGTCTGGAAGGCTCTGGCCGCGGCATGGAACTGCGGGGCATGGGCCGGAAGGCGGCGGGCGGCGGCCGCGAGACGCTCTGTGGTATTCGTCACGTGAAGAGCCCCGCCCTCCAAATGGAACACGCGGGCCATATCACTGATGGGTGACAGGGCATGGCTGGTGAGGTTCACGGTCTCGTGCAGCAGTCCACCCACACCCACGGCATACCCCTCAAAAATGGTGACGGGGGGAAGATTGCCCAATGCATCATTGGCCAGGAGCGGCATAAAATGAGGGTTCCTGCGGATTTGGATTCTCAATTCGTCCCAAATCCCGTCGAGCCACTCTGAATCCTCGCTGGTCGCAGACAAATCAAAATACGTCATCTTATGCCAGACGCCCGCACCGAGGGGATCGTGGGTCAGGTCTCGAAAAAACGATTTCCACTCCTCCACCGTACGAACCCGGTCCACTGAAGGATCCAGGACCGGCGCATGAAACCCGGCTTCCAGGAGCAGATCGTCCATGCGAAGGAGCAAGTCCCCCATCCACTGGCGGGAGGCTTTCTCCTCATGGATGATCACCGCCGGGAAGTCCGTTTGGGTGAGGGCTTCCCCCCTTCCCGCACTTCCGGCCAAGGCAAAGCAAAGTGGTGCCGGTTGTTCGGTCATTCCTTCACGTGCCCATTTTTCCACATGATGAAATATCACCCGGCGGACCTCGGTGGCCAGCTTGTCGCACCACGTCACATCCTCCGGAGTCTTCATCAGGGTCATAAGCATTTCCGCGAGATTTTCCCGGAAATATCCGAGCATCCTCGGGGATCGACAGGCCCGGATCTCTTGGACAAGCGCCAGAGGATTGTTGCCATGAGCAAGCGAAACCTCACTTTGTGATACCACCCCAACGGCTCGTGGTATTTCACCGCCCGTGCCGGTCACACACAGGTGTTGAACATGGTGACGGATCATGTGAAGCAGGGAATCTTCCGGGGAGGTGCTTCTGGAAACACTGTGGACGGGAGATCTCATAATTTGACGGACTGGTGCATCGAGGGGCACCCGACCGGTGGCTGCTTCATTGCGCAAGTCGGTATCGGTCACAATTCCCAAGGCTCGGCCCTCGGAATCCAAAACAAGAAACACTGGACTGCCGGCCTCTGCCATCGACTCAGCGGCCTCACGGACCAAAGAGGTTTCCGGACCGGAGACCATCCTGGCCGCCAGACCTTCCATGTGCCCATGAGACCAGCGACGGGATAATTTTTTGGAGTCCCTGGAAGCCTCTCCGCTTGAAAAATAAGTGGCAAGGAACCGGCTCGCGCGGGGCGATTCCAGGCAGGACTTTGAAAACAGGCCGGCGTCCAAGGCGTAAAGGACGGAGTCTTCATCCACCAAAGCGGACATTTCGTAGGTCGGGCCGCCCAAAATCCCGCTGACTCCCGCAAAGTCGCCTTTGCCTCTCAAATCCATGAGCACGCACTGATCGCCACTGCCTCTCACCAACCTCAAGGATCCCTTGTTGATCACAAAAACGTAACGATCCCGCTCTTTGCCTTCTTCGAAAAGAATTTCCCCTTTCTCGCAGAATCTTACCCGGCCCGAACTTGCGAGATCCATCAGCGCCGGTTCTTCGAGAAAACAAAAGGGTGGAAAATCTTTTAGAAAATCGGCAACGCGGAGAATGATCGCAGAGGTTTTCATGCGGGGAAAATCTCTTTTCGCACAAGACCCCTGAAAGAAAAGAGATTTTGAGGTACGGGGGCGAATCCGGGTGTGATCAAAAGTGGGGGAGTGCCAAGGGCACGAAATTCAAGAGCCAGAGTCGCAGGCCCTGAATTTTCTCAGGGTGCATAACAGGCTCTAGTCTCCTGAGGCAGAAATAACTTGTATAACTCCGGGCGGCGGGTAAACTGGACTCATGATTGGACGTCCTGCTAAGCGAATTTGCCTTGAGTCAGCTGAAAAAACAGAACTGGAACGCTTGAGCAGGCAGAAGCGCC
>JBGSPC010000188.1:0-6722 GCA_041738805.1 Terrimicrobiaceae bacterium
ACCAGAAAGTCTCGCCGCGATTTCCCAAGCAACGACATATTTAGAGCGGTCTGAAAGCCTTCTTGATCTTTTGAAGGTGGAGCAGAGTATTGCACCTCCGGAAGTTGCTACTCAACAACCAACTGCAAATGTACTCGTCGCGCGGGCAGACTTGATTGCTAACCGTCTGGAGAGCGCTGCAAATGAGTTGGAACAGACCCTCTTTTCCCAATGGGTTGTCGATTCTGAGATTGAGAATCTTGAAATCACAGCAGCTAAAGACCAAAGGCTTGCCGAGCAAAGCGTCATTGAGCAACGCCAGATCCTTTTTTCGGCAATAAGGGACTGTTTGGCATTTATCTTTTCCGCGTGTTTTGCCGCCTTTTTAATTGTCGTAATAGCCGACATCATCAGAGCATTTCTCAATCTTTCTAACAATTCCGATATCATGGCTTTCGCATATGAATCTGCAGTGCCCCAGGAAACTTTCCAACCGGATGAGTCCCAAGTAGCAGAATAGGGACAGTTTCTTCGAGGCGCATAAGGGGGAAAAAACCACGCAGCAGATTCCGGCGATAGTGGTCAGTCCGATCTTTGCATCATTATTTTATTTTCTCGGCAGTTTTTACGAAAATACCCGGACAAACCAGTTACATGTTTACGGTTGATTGAAACACCATCATGACTCCGTTTCGTAAAATCTCGCTCAGGCGCATGAATTCCGATTACTTTCTCGAAAATTGATCGGTATGGACCTCAGTGCAAAAATCATTCTGTTTCTCGGGCTTTATTTCTTTGTCCCCTTTGCGTTGGGAGCGGGGTTACTGATTTTTGGAATAAAGAGGAGGGGGGAGCGTCCGCCTGTGGAGTTTGTTCTGCTCCGTGGTCCTGGAGAGTCTCTCCGCCGGAAGATTGCGAAGATGGACGAGGATCTACCAATGTATCTCGTCGGCCTTGCCTCCATTCCCTTTATTCTATGCTGGCCGTTAATTGCAGTAGCCAAGGGACTCGGCGAACAGTTTTTGCTATCTGCGCTGGTTCTGAGCGCGATCATCCTATTGGGCGGTATGGCTGGAATTTGCGTATGGACGCTTCGTCATTTCAGAATGCGGCGAAACTGCCTGCTTGGTTATCTCGGCGAGCGGGCGGTTGCGGAGGAATTGGAGCCGCTTGTGAGGGATGGTTTTCATCTTTTTCATGATGTGCCCGTGGAGAAAGTCTCAGGCAGTTTCAACCTCGACCATGTGGTGGTTGGGCCCACCGGTTTGTTTGCCATTGAGACCAAGACCCGCCGAAAGGGGCGGGCTCGTGAGGGGTTTGCCGATCACAAAGTGCTCTACGATGGCAGGCAGCTCATCTGGCCATGGGCTGAAGACACCTACGGATTAAAACAGGCGCAGAACGAGGCAGGGTGGCTCACCAAGTGGGTGAAGGAAATGACCGGCCTCTCAATTTCTGCAAAACCCGTCCTTGCCCTGCCGGGATGGTGGGTTGAGACGCGGGCACTCGGGCCGGTATCGGTGCAGAATGCGAAAAATCTGGGTTCATACATTCAAGGGAAAGGCATTCGCCTGCTCGATGATGGACAAATTGATTTGATTGCACGTCAGTTGGACGCTCGTTGCCGGGATGTGAAGGACTGATGGGTGCCGACATGATGTGGACATCCAAGCTGCGGACGCTGAACCCAAATGTCAGCAAGGCAAAGGGGGAAGGGAAGGCGCGTTTTGCACCGCACAAGGCGCTTTTGTTGCTCTGTGTGATTGATCTGGCGGAGGCGGGGGAATTGTTATTGCCGACTCTTGCGAAGTCGCCGGCATTGCGGCTGCGGTTTGATTCTTACTGGCGGATTGTGGATCCGAGGTGGGGCGGGAAGCCGAATCTGGATCTGCCGTTTTACCATCTGAGCAACCAAGGGTTTTGGGTGCCCCGGACGAAAAACGGCCAGCGGGGGGAGAGCCCGGAAAGCACGGCGTCCGTACGACTTGATGACGGGTTTCTTGCCTGCCTACATGATCGTGACTGGCGGGATCTGGCTCGGCGGGTTCTTGTCGAGTCATGGTTTCCGGAGATTGAACAGGCCACGCTTTACACGGCACTGGGCTTCAGCGCGGCGAAGATTCGTCAGTTGGGATACCAAGTGAAAGAAGATCCGACGGGGTATCAGGTCAAAGGCCGTGATGCGCGGTTCCGTGTGGTCGTCGTGACCCAATACCGTTTCACTTGTGCGCTGAGCGGATACGGAGTTCATACCAGCAAGGGAGCGACGTTGGTCGAAGCCGCCCACATCCACCGATTCTCCCAATCGCGAAATGACCATCCAGAGAACGGACTTGCCCTTTCACGCGATGCTCATTGGATGTTCGATGAAGGCCTTTGGACGGTCACCGATGCGCACCGCGTTTGCGTCGCACGGGAAGTGTTCACCGAGTGGGGACCGGAAGCCGAATGGCTGAAGGCCCGTGATGACAAGCCACTGACCTTCCTTGAAGGTGTTATTCTCCGGCCTGCAAACACCCACCTTGCATGGCACCGGGAGAATGTTTTCCAGAAATGAGTGTGTTCCTTGCCCGCGAAAAGCGCGAAACGCGCGAAAGGTCAGGAGGTGGTTCGGGAGAAGAGATGGTTGAATTCATCCTTTATGATCCCCGCCATTGGCGGCAAACCGATTCTCTGTCTTGCGGCTCGGGGATCTCCGTGGTTGCTTTTGGTTTCTGACAATCAACGGCAAGCCAAGGCGCTTGTTTTCAGCCGCGACCTGGCGAGCAGCACGGAGCATGGCGGCATCGATTTTCTCTATGAATTCGCTACGGAGTTTGCTAGTGCGGCTGGGAACAGAGGATGGCGTCATATTTGGGCTTGTGTGGGAAAGCGCACCTGAGTTGTGTTTTTTGAGGTGAGCGTGGAGATCGTTGGTCAGGCCGATGTAGTGGCGGTTTGGGAGTTTCTCGCTTTTTAGAATGTGGACGTCGTGGAACATCGGTTCATCAAGTCTGGCTTGCCAAGACGGAGTCTCGCGGTCGGAAAAAGTCTGCCCATGCGCCATTCGGCAATTCGCTTCAGGAAGTGGCAAGTGAAAGATCTTGAACGGCGGAGCAGGTGGAGTGAGTGTCATGGGGAAGCGCAGGCAAATCCCCAAGTGGGGAATCGTTGTTGTGCTCGCATGAAAAAGTTATGATCACTTCCCCCGTTTCATTGGTTCATCGTTTCGGAACTCTTGGCATGATCAGCGTTGCAGTTTTGCTGTATTTGTCGATTGGTTGGTGTGGCGCTTCATCTGCTCCAGAAGCGTTGCCCAAGCTCGCGAGTCCGCCCAAGGAGGCCGTTGACGCCGCGATCAAGGCCCCGCTCACCAGGCATAACCGCGCGATTAAAGGCGGGGCCCACTCGAACATGACCCTGCAAGGAGAAGTTCCTGTCATTCTCGCGGCGGCGGCTTTGGCCGGCGATACCTCCGCCGATGAGCGGCTTCTCGAGCAAATGCGCTTCAGTCTGATTGGCGACAACGCCATCACTTCAAACGGAGGATACCCGGCGCAACACGACCGTGACATCACGGCGATGTATGCCATCGCAAAACTCACGCCGCGCATCTGGAATCAACTCACCAAAGAGGAACAGCACGCGATCGATTTGGTGATGCAGGCGGCATTCGTGGCATCAGCATTCACCAGCAGCGATACCAACCCGTATGTCGTTGCAAAAACGCAGCAGTATTCGCTGGATGGCGACAGCAACCTTAACCGCGAATGGAACCCGAATTTTCGCGAGGGAATGATTGGTGGTGTGCTCGTTGGTGTCGTTTATTTCGGCGGCCCGGCGAAGGCGCAGGCCATGCTGGATTCCTACAATCATGAGGCGTTCGTTG
The DNA here is from genome assembly GCA_041738805.1 of Terrimicrobiaceae bacterium. GTDB lineage: Bacteria > Verrucomicrobiota > Verrucomicrobiia > Chthoniobacterales > Terrimicrobiaceae > JAJTZA01. Next base: position 3,848 of record JBGSPC010000188.1, read on the forward strand.
ATGAGCTGGAAAAGTCCGGGCTAACCAACATCCACGAGACCTTCACATGGAAGGAAGCACACCCCGATTCCAATGCTCCCACGGGAGACGCGATAACAGCCGCCATTCGCGATTATCGATATCACTCCCTCGCGCTGAGTGATTACATGAAAATTTATCAAGCGCTCACCGAGCGCACCTACGAAGGAACCGTGGCCGGCGGCCTTGAAGACGGGCTTGGCGTGCAGATGGATGATGGAAAGCGCGCGGGAATGCTCGTTTCCGGCCTCGATCAGTTGCCGAACAAAGGCAAGCAGGGAATGCTGCGGGAGTTTGCTTCGCTGGATGCCAAGGGGCCGCGCAGTTCCATTCATTATGCCTATGACGGCTTCCGGTGCAATCTCGTCAACCAGTATGTGTTGATTGCCAGTGGTTACTGGCAGCAGGGCGAGATCGCAAAAAATTGCATCGAGCTGATTCAAGTCGGTACTACTGACCTGTGGTATAAATTTGATCATGGCTACTACGACTATGCCAAAGGTCATGGAGGGGACATCGTCAACCTGGCAAACGCTCCGGCCGGGATCCACCTGACGCGGCCCCTCTGGGAGCAGGTTCTTAAACCCTATCACAACCTCCAATAGCGCGAATACTTCCCCCACCATTGAAACATCTTCTCCTCGATCATACGAAAACACACATTCCTTCCCTCCTACGCCTCACCGGTCTTCTCTTGAGCGCGGCAGCCTTCCAGCTTCCAGCCTCCGCACAAAACAAGACAGCTCCCGTTGTCATGCTCAAGCTCGACGATCTCTATCGTGCCAAACCCGGCGGCCCCCACCCCGTCTCGGAGCACTGGCAGAGAGTCACAGAATTCCTTGAGAGCCAGAAGATCAAGGCAAATTACGGCCTGTTTGCCAGCTCGCTCCAAGGCGATTGTCCTGAATACGTGGATTGGATCAAAGAACGGGTGGCGAACGGTCAAATCGAGATCTGGCATCATGCTTATTATGGCTTTGGCGGGATACCGGAAGAGCTTAAGGTGGATGGTCGCACCGGCGAATGGACGGGTGGGACACCCGCAGCACAAGCGGAAACCTTCCAGAAGGCCTTTGATATCATCAAGGAGAAGCTCGGATTGGAAGTCGCAGCTTTTGGCCCTCACGCCACCCAGACGGACGCCGCCACGTTTGAAGCGTTGGAAGGATTCCCGCAGATTAAGGCCGTCTGGTTCTCCGCCCCGCCCAAAGGCGTCGAAACCGAAAAAATTATCATCAAGCGGCTGATGAACCTGGAATCCCCGATATTCTTCCCCAACCCGGAGAAGGTCAAAGCCGACTTTGAGGCGAAACGGGACACGCTTCCTTACATAGCCCTCCAAGGGCACCCAGATCAATGGGACGACGAGCGGTTTAAGAAGTTCAAGCAGACGGTGCTCTATTTGAAGGAGCAAGGTTGCGAGTTTCTAACGATCTCCGAGTACCTCACGTCCCAGTCCGAAGCGCAGGCGAAATAGTCAGCCAAGAGGGTTTTGGGGTTAACATCTGAGATAGCGACCAATCCGTAGAAACTTCCAAAATCGCCTTTTGCGAGGATGATTTGGGCCCCAGTCATCTTCCTTGCGTAATGCCCGGCAATACAGCAAGCTGGCTTCGTGAAAGCAACCTTTCAGATTCCTGATGACCTCTACCGTGAAGTGAAGGCCGAAACGGCGAGGGATGGCCGCACCGTGCGCGAGGTGGTCATCAGCCTCTTCGAGCAATGGCTTCGACAGAAAAAGCAGCCAGCCCCTCATTCCATTTCCATCGATTGGAAAAACTTCCAAGCTCCCCTCTCTCACTTGATTCCGGGTCCGATGACCGATCACAGCACGGAAGCCATGCGGAGATCCATCACTGCCAAATGGAATGAGCCCTCCTGAAATCCGCTCCTCACTGGCCACCTCGGTGGTGATGCGGTTGCTCACCGGCCAACCTCAGACCCTCGCCACAATCGCCCTCCGCTACATGGACGAGACCGAGAAGGCGGGCGCCAAGGTTTTCGTGTCGAATCTCGTCATTTTGGAAGCCTACTACGCTTGCCAACACCACTACGGCATGGCCAAGGACGCCGTGCTCACCGGCCTCCATCACCTCCTTTCCATGCCCACCTTTGTCGTGCATCCGCAATTGCTCCCGCTGCTCGCGACAGAGGGACTTGCCACAGCGAAACCCGGTTTCCTCGACCGGTTGATCCACGCCGAGTCCACCACCGCCCGTCTGCCCCTTGTCACCTTCGAGAAAGCCGCAGCCCGCCTGCCGCACACCCAGCTCCTGTAGGCCGCTGACCATTGATTGAGAAATAAGTGTGTGCCTTGCCCGCGAAAAACACGAAACGCGCAAAAGGTCAGGAGGTGGTTCGGGAGAAGAGATGAATTCATCCTTTATGCTCACCGCCATTGGCGGCAAACCGATTCTCGCCGCTCCTGATTCGCAGGCTGGCGGTTTGATCGTTGGGGGAGTTCCTGGTGCCTAAGAGCAAAACAGCGCAGGAATAAAATCAAAACGTTGAAAAAGCCTCTTTGGCATATCCGTCTGTTCATAACTGCTGGGAGGAAAGAGAAAATCTTTACATCGAGGTATTAGTATTATGGCACGTATCGCTTAGAGATGCGGGGTCGCCGTCTCGGACGCCTGCTCCCCGTTTATTCTCTAAGTGTCATTTCACCCCTGACCGAATTGGTCCTAAGTTAAGTTCCATTCTGGAGGACTTTCTCCTAGAAGCCATCTCATAAATAGTACTTGTACAACGTGCTGATGTGTATAGTGATACACGGATGGACTTAACCGAAGAGCAATGGAACGTCATCAAAGAGTATCTGCCCGAGGATCCCAAACGCACTGATGGAAGGGGGCGA
>JBGSPC010000196.1:0-50523 GCA_041738805.1 Terrimicrobiaceae bacterium
GTGTGCTGTCCGTGTGGTTTGTCACCATCATTGCCCAATCGGCGGGGGCTTCTCTCACGATCACGGTTTCGGGTATCCTTGCCAGCGGGGTGATCTATGCGGGCATTGTTGGAATGCTCATCACCCTTCTTTCCTTGCGCGGGGTTTCGCTCGCCAAGGCCTTTGGGCTTCAATGGCCGAAGTGGCGTGAGGATCTCACCTGGGTGGGATGGGCGTTCCTTGCGGTGTTGCCCATTGTGTTTTGCGTGCAGTGGTTGGTTTCTCTGATGGTGATGCCGGACGAGCAAAATCAGCCCCTCCTGGAATTTTGGATGAAGTCTCCGGATGTCTTGCCACGAGCCCTCGTGGCTGTGATGGCCGTTGTGTTTGCCCCCTTGGCGGAGGAGTTTATTTTTCGGGGTTATCTTTACGGCGTGGCCAAACAATTTGTGGGACCCCTATGGGCCGGGTTGGCGGCCTCCCTGCTTTTTGCGGCCATCCATGTCCACCTGCCCGCTTTTGCCGGCCTCTTCCTGCTCGCGCTGGCGTTGACTCTGATCTACGAGATCACCGGGTCAATCTGGGCTCCTGTGTTGGTGCATGCCCTTTTTAATGGCCTCTCCCTGGTTCTATCTTTGCTTTGGCCCGAGATTCCATCATGAAACTTTTTCAACTCAGCGAGGAGCGTTTGCTCGAGGAATTGCTGGGAGGGCTTAGCCCGGGAAAACATGTGTTGGTTGGGCCTGGCGACGATTGTGCTGCGGTCCGCATTACCGGATCCAGCGACCTCCTCCTGCTCAAGACCGATTGTGTGGTGGAGGGAGTTCATTTTTTAAAAACCCTGCCGGGAACCAGCGTGGGAAAAAAAGCCATCTGCCGGGCCTTGAGCGATATCGCTGCGATGGGCGGCACTCCCTCGCACGCGCTGGTCACGATTTTTTCTCCACCGGATGTGCCGCTCGCTTATTGGAAAAGTGTGTATCGCGGATTGATGGCAGCCGGCCAAAAATATGAGGTGTCGGTTGTTGGTGGTGAGATCTCATCCGCCCCTGTTCGTGCGATTTCCGTGTCGCTGACCGGTCGCGTCAAAGGCCATCACATGGTGCGGCGTTCCGGTGGTCGGGCCGGTGACGTGCTTTATGTCACGGGCCGCCTGGGTGGTTCCATCCGAAGAAAACACTGGGCGTTTGAGCCGCGTCTTGCCGAGGGTCGCTGGCTTGCGGAGCATGGGTTTGCCAAGGCCATGATGGACCTGAGCGATGGGCTTGCTAAAGATCTCCCACGCTTGGCCTCCGCCTCTGGCGCAGGGTTTCAGATCACCCCCAGTGCCATCCCCCGATCCAAAGGCGCTTCCTTTGAATCTGCGGTTTCGGATGGCGAGGACTATGAGTTGCTGTTCGCAGCACCAAAATCCTGCAGCAAAAAGTTAGAGGCAGCATGGAACCGCGCCTTTCCGAAAGTGCCCCTTACGGCCATTGGATCGCTGACCGGAGATCGGACTCGCTTCCAATTTCCACAAGCCGGGTTTGATCACTTTGCAGCAATATAGCAGACTGCCGCCAGGACCTCATTGAGTGTGAGCGAATGGGGGCCCGACAGCATTATGCCCGGATACTGCCCATTCAGGGCAGAGATCCTTATCAAACACAAACCCAAGGCAGCGCTTCGCTTGCCTTGGGCTAGGTTAGGAAACCCCTTTGGGGTTTTATTCAAAGCGGGTCGGGCAACTAACTGCCCACTCGAATCAATCCAGCAAACCGCCGTCGCCGAAGAAGCGTTTCAACTCGGCTTGGGCGCTTTCCAGTGAGTCTGACGCATGCACGACGTTAACCATCATATCCACACCAAAATCCCCGCGGATGGTCCCTTTGGCAGCCTTGGTGGAATCGGTGGGGCCGAGCAGGTCGCGGACTCCGGAGATGACGTTCTCACCACGAATGGCAAGGGCCAGGACCGGACCGCTGGACATGAAGGCTTCTACTTCGGGGAAGAAAGGTTTGTCCGCGATGTGCGCATAGTGTTCGCGGAGAATCCCGGGTTCGAGCTGGAGCGCTTTGGCACCCCGGATCGAGTAACCAGCTTTTTCGAGGCGTCCGATCACTTCTCCAACAAGTTTTTTGGAGACACAATCGGGTTTCAGAAGAATCAGAGTCGTTTCAGGCATAATAGAGCCCTTCTGTTTAACGCGGGAAGAGGCCCTCTGCAAAGGGAAAGTCAATTTTTATGGGGACGAAGGTTATGTGTGGTCAACGAACTGCTCGGGAGGAAAATCACCCGGCTTCCGGTACCAGTAATAAGCATGAGGCGCATGAAAATGCAGCCTTTCGTATTCTTTGACGAGGCCCAGGGATTTCGCAATTTTTGTGGAGGCCGAATTCTCAGGTGCGATTCCCAAAAACACGCGAGGAATGCCGGGGTTCTGTTTTACGTATTCCATCAGCAGTTCCGCTGATTCCTTCCCGCAACCTTTGCTTTGGTGATTTGTGTTGATGACATAAGCGATCTCCAGCTCGGCAGGATTGAAGATATCCCTGCGTGACAAAAGCCCTGCGCGGCCAACAAGTTCCTCCGTCTGTTTGTCCACAACCCCGAGCCATCCTGTTCCCAGAGTCGGGTAATTGTCGTAATAATTGCGGATATAATCCGGGCAAACGATGAAATTGGCCATATCTGATGAGAGCAGCTTCTCGGCCTCCTGGTCCCATGGCATGAATTTTCTCAGCCTAATTTTTTGTCCATCAAGCATAGTCTTGGCATCGGGTATTCGGCATTGTTGCACGCTTCCGGGGTTCGCACACGGAACGATCAATCTGGCTCAGCCGATTTTGGTCGTAGGCGGGGGAGGGTTTGTTGAAGCGACAATCTTGGTGAAGGCCTCGCAGATCGCGCCGCGATCCACGGCGAGGGAGCGGGCTTCCAGGCTGCCGCGGAGGATGCCGCCTTTGTGGATGCGCACCGTGCCGGTGCAAACAATCTGGCCGGTCAGACATCCATTGATTTCAAGAGAGTGGGTCTTGAGGGGATAAGCCAATTCTATCGTGGCCTTGTGCCCGACAAGGGTGGTTTCTGACGTGGCTTTGAAGGACAGTTTGCCGGAGCCAAGCAGCTCCAATTGGTGTTCGCAGAGGAGGGTGCCGGTCACCTGACCTTCAATCCTTGCATCAGTGCAGATGATGAAGGAGTTGTTCAGGTGAGCGCCTTTCCTGACCCGGAGCTTTCCCCGGATATCCACGGGCCGTGACGCATTGGCGGAGAAATCCATGTCGCATAACTCGATGCCGGCATTGCAGGTCGGGCAGAGGGTGGAGCGGGCTGAGCGGGAGACCTCATGGTCCGTGTCGCACCGGTAGCAATGGATTTCGCGTTGTGGCCCTTTCGGACGGGCGCTTGCGGCCTGGCGACGCGTGCCAATCTCAAAGTGTCCGCTACAAGATCGGCAAAAAGTGGAGACCGTCCTCGGGGGTTCTTTTTGGGTTGCTCCGCAGTGCGGGCAGGTCACATCAACCTTGGCGACAGACAGGCTCATTGGGGAAAACGCTCAACTCCCGCGAGGCCCCGGATTGCCCGGGTGATGGACAATCCGGGGAAACCGGCGAATGGTTCCATCCTGTTCGCGGAACCGGGGTTCCGGGGGCTTATTTGACAATGATGTCCTTGTAGGTCTTGCCTGTGGGGATCATGGGCAAAACGTGCTCCGTGTAGGGCGTTTGCACGTCGAGCACATAGACCTCTTTGGAGTCGAGCATGCGTTTGAGGGCTGCGGGAAGATCTTTTTTGTGAATGACACGCTCGCAGGTCACGCCGAATCCTTTGCAAATTTGAACGTAGTCGGGGTAGATGCGTTTGAGGTCTTTCGGGTCACCCAGGAAAGTGTGACCGCGATTGCCGCCGTGAAAGCGGTCTTCCCACTGCACCACCATGCCAAGATGCTGATTGTTGAGGATAATCGCTTTTGCCGCAATGCCTTCAATGTGGGCTGTGGCGAGTTCCTGCACATTCATGAGGAACGAGCCGTCGCCATCGATATCAACCACCTGTTTGTCCGGGCAGGCAATTTTCGCACCCATCGCAGAGGGGTACCCGAAGCCCATGGAGCCCAGGCCGGCTGAGGTGATGAGTCGTCTTGGTTCGCTGAATTTGTAATATTGGGCCGCCCACATTTGATGTTGCCCCACTCCGGTGGTGATGATGGCATCACCATCAGTCATCTTATAAAGGAGCTCAATGACATGCTGGGGTTGGATGGCATCCTCGGTGTCTTTGTAGGACAACGGGAAATCTTTTTTCCAGCCGGCAATCTTCGAGTACCATTCCGGGTATCGGGAATATCCCTTGGACACTTTTTTGCGGCCCATTTTTTCAAGAATTCCGTTGAGACGCCCGAGCGCGTATTTCACGTCCGTAAGGATAGGCAGGCGAACGTGTTTATTTTTGTTCAACTCGGAATTGTCGATGTCCATATGAACAATCGTTCCGTGTTCACAGAATTTTTCGACTTTGCCGGTCACACGGTCATCAAAGCGCACACCGATCGCGAGCAGCAGATCCGCTTCATTGGCCGCGTTGTTGGCATAGACCGTGCCGTGCATCCCAAGCCAGTGAAGCGAGAGGGGGTGGTTTTGAGGAAAGCCCCCGATGCCCATGAGCGTGGTGGTCACAGGAATCTGTGTGCGTTCGGCGAACTCCGTGAGTTCCTTGGCGGCATTCGCTGTGATCACTCCGCCACCACAATAGATGACAGGATTTTTGGCTTCCGCGATCAGGCCGAGCATCTCTTGAAGGGCCACGTCATCCGCCCGTTTATCGGGGTTGTAACCGCGCAGGGTGATGCTCTGCGGGAAAACCGGTTGGGTGGTGGCGTTCTGAATATTTTTTGGAATATCAATCAGCACCGGCCCCGGGCGTCCGCTTTCGGCAATGTAAAAAGCCTCTTTGACAATGCGGGGAATTTCTTTGATGTCCCACACAAGGTAGCTGTGTTTCACCACCGGAAGGGTCATTCCAAACACGTCTGTCTCCTGAAAAGCTCCGCGGCCAATCATGTCCTGTGGCACTTGGCCGGTGATGGCCACCATGGGCGTGCTGTCCATCCATGCGTCCGCAATGCCCGTGAGGAGGTTGGTTGCACCCGGCCCTGACGTCGCCATACAAACACCGGCACGGCCTGTGGCGCGGGCATAACCCTCCGCAGCAAACACGCCGCCTTGTTCATGGCGCGGCAGCACCACGCGCATCTTTTTTGACTTGGTGAGCGCCTGATGGATCGGCATCGAGGCCCCGCCAGGATAGGCAAAAATGATTTCCACCCCCTCGCGCTCGAGGCATTCGACGAGGATTTCTGCGCCATTCATAACTCGCCCACGCTCATTGGCAGGCTTCTTGATGGTACGGGATGGCTGTTTCTTGGTTTTCATAAAGAACCGACAACATTACCACGGCGGGCGGCAATTCTGCAATACCTCCGTAAGGATTTTCTGGCGGAATTGTGGCGCTCCCGGAATGGCAAGGTTTTACACCGCGTAGCGGAGGATGGCCGCCACCGGCGTGGCGGCTGGCAGATCCTCTTTGCGCACAGCCAGGACGGTCGCACCGGTCAGCAAGGCCCGGCGGGCGATTTCATCAACCACACCATAGTTTTCAGCCGAGTCCGCCCCGGCAAAAGTTACCGCACCCGTGACTTCATCAATCAGCCCTGGCACCAAAACATCCATATCGACGAGGATTGTATCGACGGCGCCCAGCGTGGCGGCTTTGGCGGCTTGAGCGACGTCGGTGGTGGCCCGGCCACTGGAGTTGCGTGAGTTAAACAACTCGCGGGCAGCAGACACCTTTTCGGCATTGCACCGATCCAACAATGTCCGTGCCTCCGCGGAGATTTCACTGTCACTCATTTTGTCAGGTGTGCGATCGATCCCGAAGGATGCGAGGTGGGGGTAGCTGTTGATCGATCGGTAGAGACCGCCGAGAGTGATATCAGCCGCGAGGAAAAGCGGCACATTCTGGCCCGCCAATTCCTTGCGAAGGGCCCGATCAATGAGGCGGCAAAATTGGGTGCGGAGTCCGCGTTGTCCCGCAGAGGAATCGGTACGGCGACTCTCGGTTTTCACTCCCAGAGAAGAAACACCAAGCGCCTCCGTGGCATTTTCCGGGAGATCGGCGATGGCAACGGTGTTGACTGGCAGGTCGGGTGAAATTTCGAGCAGGCGGACGTTTCCCTCCGCGAGAGCCAGAACATAGGCGGTGTTCGCAAACGAAACCGTCCGCAGCAGGGGCTTCAAATAAAAGCGGTCCGCCACTTCGGCCAAAGGACTTAGGGCATTTGGAACGCGATAGGTCTTCACGCCGGAAGCCGTTGCAAAAATGGCCAGGCTGTGGGCCTGGAAGCGCCAGAACGTGTCATCTTCAATGATATCTTCCAGGTGCGCCTCGATGGCGGCAATCTCCCGTTTGTCATGGCCCGCAGCCTCGAGTTGGCTGACAGCTTCTTTAGCCAGATTTTTTAGAGCAATTCTCGAGCTGGAGATTTCGATGGAAATCGGTGTGGTTGGCACAAAAATCGATACGGAGCCGGGTGTGCGTTCCTGGGCAAGGGCATGAAGTTCGGAAGGGGTTGGAATATCAACGTAGAGCATAAGAGTGTAAGGGGTTGTTTATTTTTCAAGTCGGCGTTCAGCGCCCGTTCTTGAATCATTCAAACCTTGGAATGAAATCCCTCGGAATGCAAGCGCCCCATGACGAGTGTTCCCCGGGGGTGGTTTCCCACCAGGGGCGGCCTGAATGCATGGACCGCCTCGGGTTTTCTGAATATTGTGCAGACTTGGAATGCCGAATGATGTGAGAAAATCTCCCGAGCCATTGCTGCTTACCGCTCTTCACAGGCGGTGGGCCTTTTGCCTGACCGCAGTGGCCGTTTGTTTTTTAGCATGGCTTCGTGTCCCTGATGATCTGGAATGGAAATTCCAGGTGGCCGATTCCGCGCAAGCTGTGGCTCTCGTCGGAAACATGCGAGGGGAAGCGCGGGCCGTGAAGCGATTCCTCCCCAACGCGGATGAAAGCTCCGTGCATGCAGGCAGCATCGTTTCTTTGCCCGACCGGTCACTCCTTGCATTCTGGTTTGGTGGCAGCAAGGAAGGAAACCGGGATGTTACGATTCGAAGCAGCCGGTTTGATCCTGAGACAGAGACTTGGTCGCCCGACCGGACCGTGATCACGACAGCGCTAACCCAACAGAGCGAAAAACGATACACAAAAAGTCTCGGAAACCCGGTGGCGTTTTTGGATGGGGAGCAGAAGCTGTGGGTTTTTTATGTCAGTGTCTCAATCGGCGGATGGTCGGGCTCCTCCGCAAATTTTGTGACCTCCACAGACTTCGGGGAAACGTGGTCCCCTCCGCGCAAGATTGTCTCCTCTCCGTTTTTTAATCTTTGCACGCAGTTGAAGGCTGCCCCGTTTCTTTATGCGGATGGAACCATCGGCCTGCCGGTCCATCATGAGATGGGACTGAAGTTTTGCTCCATTCTCCGGCTGAACACGGATGGCAAAGTCCTTGCCAAACAGCGGCTCACCCATGGGTGGTCCACTTTGCAGCCTGTGCCATTTCTCATCGATGAGTCCCGCGCCCGGGTGCTCATGCGTTACGCGTCGGAGGCACCTCCATTGGCGGCCGCCATGACACTCACCCGCAACGCAGGATTGGAATGGAGTCCGGTGGAAGCCTCCCCGCTGCCCAATCCCAATTCGGCCATGGCCGGGCTCACGTTGAAAGATGGACGTCAGTTGATCGCATGCAACGACCAGACCTCCGGGCGTTCCCGGTTGTCGCTGCTGGTGTCCCATGACAATGGCACAAGCTGGGCCCATCTCTTTCATGTGGAGTACGAGCCGTCGTTTGATGCTGGACCCATGGATAGTGAGAATTACCGGAAATGGCTCCAGCGACTTCTCCAGGAACCGATGGCAGAGGAACATTCGGATACCGGGGATCTTGTTCAGCGTGCGATGGAAGATCGTCAGACACAATCCTCCCACATGCCGAGGTTTGAATACCCATCCCTGACGCAATCGGGTGCTGGGTTTCATCTCATCTACACATGGAATCGGGTGAAGATCCGGCACTTTCAATTCAACGAGGCCTGGCTGGAACAAAAGGTCCAGGAAGCCACGCCATGAACGCGTGGGCTTCACATGGGTACGGGTTGATGGGGTGCGCCTTGCTGGTTTTGGCAGCGGTCTCCTTCTGGCTCCAACTTTTTGTGCGGTCAGATTTTGTGAGGCGGGGAACTTTGGTTTCCATTTTTGTGCTCAGTTGGATTCCCTTGCGCGGCACATCAACCGTGGAATTTTTGAGAGGGGTTGTGGGAGACATTGCGGTTGCGACCTTTCTGCTTTGTGGATTAATGGTTTGGGGTTGCCTGGTTCCGGCAGGCACCAAAGGCACCGTTGCGGAACACAAGAAGCGCCCTCTCTTTTTTATTCCCGACGAATCGCTCCATTGGTTTTTTATTCTGGTTGTGGTTGCCGGAAGCATTTTTTATCCGATGACCATGGGCTTCACCATCGAGGATCCCTACGCGTGGGGCTATGCTCCCCACGGGATGCTCTTGGTTTGTTTGGGCCTGATTCTTGCCCTGGAGTTCGCGCAGCAAAGAACCGCTGCTGCTCTGATTCTTTTTGCTGTTGCCGGCTATGCTGCCCACCTGCTGGAATCGACCAATCTGTGGGATTATTTGATGGACCCGCTTTTGTTTGGCATCAGCGTGGCGATCCTTTGTCGATTCATGACCAATCAAGTGCGCTCGAGGGTTCGGGCCCCCGCACCCGGGTGAGCCGACTCGATGCTTGCGAAGCCGGGAGCGGGTTGGCATGATCTTTTGTATGTTCGACGTGGGACAAAAAGTGGCCTGTATCAATGACGATTTTTCGGCAACGATCCGTCATATTTACAAACAATTGCCGGTTAAGGATGAGATCTACACCGTGAGGGATGTCCGGATCGGGCGGGCTCAAGTGACAAGTGGCGGGGGCGGGGATGTTTCCTTTTTGGTGTTGTTGCAGGAGTTGAAGAATCCGGATGACCCCTACATGGCGGATGGGGCCGCTGAGGAAATGGGCTTCCGGAGTGACAGGTTTGCACCGCTGGAAGAACTGGAGAATTCCGAATACGCCACCGAGGAAGAGCCCTATGTCTTCACCCAACCCTCCCACTAACAGACGGCTGCTGGCCATCGATCAGGGCACCACAAGCTCACGCGCCATCCTTTTTGATGAAGAGTGTCGTCCCCTGCGGGCGGCTCAACGAGAAATCCATCAGTCGTTCCCAAAACCCGGCTTTGTCGAGCATGATGCCATGGAAATATGGGAATCCGTCTTGTCAACGACACGCGAGGTTCTCAAGGAGAGTGACCCATCAACAATCTCAAGCATTGGTATCACCAACCAAAGAGAAACCATCCTGATCTGGGACCGGAAAACGGGGAAACCTCTGGCCCCCGCCATCGTTTGGCAGGATCGCAGGACAGCTCACGAAATGACGCTGCTCGAGGACAACTCGCAACTCATCCGGGATAAAACCGGATTGCTCCCGGATCCCTATTTTTCTGCCAGCAAGCTCAAGTGGCTCCTGCGGGAGACCCCCGGGGCCATGCTTCGGGCGAAGGCCGGCGGCTTGGCGGCGGGAACCATTGATTCCTGGCTGATCTATAAACTCACCAATGGCCGTGAGCATGTCACGGATGTGACCAATGCGTCGCGGACGATGTTGATGGATATTCATTCCGGAGGCTGGGATGAGGCCCTGCTGGCACTCTTTGAGATTCCTGCGCAGCTCCTGCCACGCATCGTTTCAAGCAGCGGTCATTTGGGGGAAGCTGATGCATCGCACTTTGGTGCAGCGATTCCCATTGGCAGCGCGATTGGCGACCAACAGGCTGCATTGTTTGGTCAACTCTGCGATTCCCCTGGGTTGGTGAAATGCACCTATGGCACCGGGTGTTTTCTGCTGGCGTTTACCGGCAGAGAAGCGGTCACCAGCCATCAAAGGCTGCTCACAACGATTGCGTGGCAAATTGGCGACCATCCACGAACCTATGCTTTGGAAGGCAGTGTTTTTGTGGGGGGCGCTGCCATCCAGTGGCTGCGGGACGGCCTGGGCTTGATTAAGTCTGCAGCGGAGATTAACGACTTGGCAGCGAAAGTTCCGGACGCGGGGGGTGTTGTGTTTGTTCCTTCGATGGCTGGTATGGGAGCGCCTTGTTGGGACCCATTGGCGAGGGGAAGCATTCAGGGCATCACCCGGGGAACAACGGCAGCACACATTGCACGGGCCACTTTGGATGGCATTGCCTGGCAAGTGGCGGATCTTGTTAAAGCGATGGGAAAAGATGCCGGTTGCAGAATCCCGACCCTCCGCGTGGATGGGGGAGCTGCTGCCAGCGATCTCCTCATGCAAACCCAGGCCGATGTGAGTGGGATCCATGTGGAACGACCTGAAAATGTGGAATCCACGGCCTTGGGAGCCGCCATGCTGGCCGGTTTGGCTGCAGGGTTCTGGGAAAGCATCCAGGAACTTGCCCCTCTGCGGGCCATCAATAAAACATTCCGTCCCGAGCTTTCACCCGAGGAACGAAAAACACGCCAGAAGCAATGGCGGAAAGCTGTGAAGCGCTCCCAACAGTGGGTTTGAACCCGCTCCCATCGTTATGAACAGAAACCGCATGCTTGAGACCGTAAAGGCCACGCCGGAATGGGACGTGATCGTGGTGGGAGGCGGGGCTTCCGGGCTGGGAGTCGCCGTGGATGCGGCCACCCGCGGCTGGAAAACGCTTTTGCTGGAAGCCCACGATTTTGCAAAGGGCACCTCCAGCCGGAGCACAAAGCTTGTGCATGGTGGCGTGCGCTATCTGGAACAGGGAGACATTCCCCTTGTGCTCGAAGCTCTCAAGGAGAGGGGACTGCTTCATCGCAACGCCCCCCACCTTGTGCATCACCTCTCGTTTATCGTGCCGCGTTACAAATGGTGGGAGGGACCTTTTTTCGGCATTGGGATGAAGGTTTATGATGCCTTGGCAGGCCGATTGAATCTTGCCGCTTCAAAAATTCTATCCCGCGAAGAAACCATCCTCAAAATCCCGAACATCGAAACCGAAAGCCTGTTGGGCGGTGTGGAGTATTTTGATGGCCAGTTCGACGATGCCAGACTGGCGATCACCTTGGCACAATCAGCGGCTGACCATGGGGCCTCCCTTTTGAATTATGTGCGCGTGACCGGTTTGAGCAAATCCGGCGGCATGGTGGATGGCGTTTGGTGCCGCGATGAGGAAACCGGTCACACCATGGCGCTCAAAGCCAAAGTGGTGATCAATGCCTGCGGGATTTTCAGCGATGAGATCCGGATGATGGATGAACCCGCCGGCCCGCGCGTTGTGCAGCCGAGTCAGGGAGTGCATCTGGTGTTTGGTCGGGAGTTCCTGCAAGGAGACTCTGCGATTATGGTTCCTCACACCGATGATGGAAGGGTGCTGTTTGTGATCCCCTGGCACGGGAAGGTTTTGGTCGGGACCACGGACACTGCCATGGAAACACCGGAGTTGGAGCCCCGGGCCCTTGCGGATGAGATCCAGTTTATCCTCCGGAATGCCGCCCGCTATTTGGTGAGGGATCCCAAAATGGAAGACGTGTTGTCAGTGTTTGCGGGCCAAAGGCCGTTGGTGCGTCCACCCGGCAAGGATGGAGGGGCTACCAAATCGATCTCACGAAATCATGAGGTGCTCGTGACGAATTCCGGGTTGGTCACAATCGTGGGCGGCAAATGGACAACCTATCGAAAAATGGCGGAAGACACCTTGGATCATGCCGCATTGGTGGGTGGATTGGATTTCAAATCCTGTGTGACAGCTGATCTGCAGCTTCATGGTTGGCGCAGCCCAAACGCCGGGCCGCTGGCCAAGGAGGTGGCCGCCTATGGAGCCGAGGCTCCCCGTGTGATGCAGCTCTGCGGTGAGGACGCCACACTTGGCGAACCACTTCATCCAGCGCTGCCCTACCTTAAAGCCTCGGTGGTTTGGGGAGCCCGTCATGAAATGGCACGCTCTGTGGAGGATGTGCTCGCACGGCGCACCCGGGCTTTGCTGCTCAATGCCCGTGCCGCCATCGAGGCCGCTCCTTGCGTGGCCTCACTCCTGGCCAAGGAGCTTGGACATACCCCCACGCGGGAAAAGGCCGAAGTGGCGGCCTTCACGGCGCTTGCCGCAGGCTACCTGCCATCGTAACCTGCTGCATGAAAAATCGACGTTTCGGGAATTCTGGTATTGAGGTTTCAGAAATCGGCTTGGGCTGCTGGCAGCTGGGGGGCAAGGATTGGGGAGCCGTTGACGAATCGGCGGCGTTCGGGATTCTCAATGCCGCCGCGGATTCCGGCGTCACTTTTATCGACACCGCCGATGTTTATGGGGGTGGTCACAGCGAAAAATTGGTGGGACGTTTTTTGAAAGATCGCAAAAGCCATTTCTTTGTGGCAACCAAATTGGGGCGGGGCGGTGGCATGTATCCGGATGGATACACAAGAGAGGCCATGCGGGGAGCCGTGGACGCTTCTCTTGGCCGGTTGGGAGTTGAGGCGATTGATCTCATCCAGCTTCACTGCGTGCCTGCCGCGGTCCTAAAGGAAGGAAGTGTTTTTGCCTGGCTGAAGGAACTCAAAAAGGAGGGGAAAATCCGGCTTTTTGGAGCAAGTGTCGAATCCATGGAAGAAGCTGCCATCTGCCTGGATCATGGAGCAGAGTCCCTGCAGATCATCTTCAATATCTTTCGTCAGAAGCCGGTTGAGGAAATGCTTGGTTTGGCAGCGGCCCAAGGAGCGGGCGTCATTGTGCGATTACCATTTGCCAGCGGATTGCTCAGCGGTGCGGTGACCGCCGGACGGACCTTCCCGGAAAATGATCACCGCCAATACAATCGGAATGGCGAATTTTTCAATGTGGGGGAGACCTTTGCAGGGCTCCCGCTCGAGACGGGTTTTGACTTGATGGAGGACGTGAAAGCCCTGGTGCCTCCGGGGATGACGCTTCCGGAGTTTGCTTTGCGGTGGATTCTTGATCACCCGGCGGTTTCCACAGTGATTCCCGGGGCCAGCAAAGTCGAGCAGGCAGCTGGAAACTCCAAGGCCTCCTCAATGGAACCGCTGCCCATGGATGTGCACTCCAAGCTGCGGCAACTGTATTACACCAAAGTGCTTCCTCACCTGCGCGGCCCCAATTGAAACCCTGCCATGGCCGGTCGCTGATTCACTGGCCGCGTTGAGTTCTCATGGTGACTGTTTTATACACAAAAGGTGTCTGTCTCCCCGCCGTCGACCTTTGGCTTGATCCCCGGGGGCGGAAACCCCTGGCCTTTGTCTCCCACGCCCACAGTGACCACACCGGCCGCCATCAGCGGATTTTTTGTTCACCTCTCACCGCACGCCTCAACGCCGCCAGAGAGCGTCTTGAACCGGGCCGGTTCCTCACTGCGGAATTCGGAAAAAAAATGGAATTTGAGGGATGGTCAGGAACCCTCATTCCCGCCGGTCATGTGCTGGGCTCTGCCCAATTGTTTTTTGAAAGCGAGGAAGGAAGCCTTCTTTACACCGGGGACTTCAAACGTCACCAAGGACTTTCCTCAGAAGCCGCGGGAGCCTGTCACGCCGAGACACTTATTATGGAAACCACTTATGGTCTTCCGAAGTATCAATTTCCCCCCGTGGAAGAATCCCGCCGTCAGTTGATGGCGTTTTGTCATGACACCATGAATGAAGGAAGGGTTCCCGTGTTGCTTGGGTATTCGTTGGGAAAAGCGCAGGAAATTCTCTCAGCGATTGCCGGCTGCGGATTTCCAATCATGACCCACCCCTCGATCACAAAAATGGTCGAGATCTACATCGAGGCAGGCATTCCGATGCCACCTTGTGCGGCATGGGATCCTGCAGGTGCTGCCGGCCATGTGGTTGTCTGCCCTCCGAATGCTTCCAAAGCTCTGAGAGCGCTGAAAAACTGTCGCATGGCTACTGTGACGGGCTGGGCTCTTGATGCAGGAACACGTTTCCGTATGGGGGTGGACACGGCTATTCCTCTCTCCGATCACGCCGACTATGCCGGGCTCATGGCCCATGTCGAGGCCGTCTCTCCCAAACGTGTGCTCACCTTGCATGGCTATGCGCAAGAATTTGCCAGGGACCTCAGAAGACTTGGGGTTGAGGCCTGGGCCCTCACCGGCCCGAACCAAATGGAACTGCAGGGCATTTAGTCGGGAATGACTTCCTGGATTGCCGATTCCAAGGCCAAAACCGCCGCAGAAAGTTGTGCTTTGCTGATACAAAGCGGTGGAATCAGGGCCACCGTATCCAGGATCGGGCGGGTGAGGAGTCCGGATTTTCGGGCGGCAACACAGACACGGGCTCCTGTCTGTTCCCGCCAATCGCAACGCATGCCTGAGGCTTTTTGAAGCTCGATTCCGGCGATGAATCCACAGCGCCGGATCTCGGCCACCTGGGGAAGCGCTGACAAACCACCAAGCAGTTCCTCCAACCAATAGATTTTTTCCTCTAATTTTATCAACACCTTTTCATTTTCAAAAACGTCGAGGCTGGCAAGAGCCGCTGCACATCCCAGAGCATTTCCGCAATAGCTGTGGCCGTAAAAAAACGTTTTCAGCTCATGGAACTCCCCCAGAAAGGCCTCATAAATCCGCCCGGTTGTGAGCGTAACCGCCAGAGGCAGGTAGCCGCCCGTGAGTCCTTTCGCCAAACAAAGGAAATCCGGAGCCACCGATTCGTGCTGACAGGCAAACATCCGCCCCGTCCTGCCAAATCCGGTGAGCACCTCGTCAAAAATGAGCAACGTTCCCATCCGGTCACACCATGCACGCAGTTTGATTAACATGCCGTCCGGCCAAAGCCGGATGCCCGCCGCCCCTTGGACCTTGGGTTCAATGATGACGGCTGCCAGTCGGGAGGTGACCTCATCCGGCAATGCCTCCAGCGCTGCCAAATCTTCTACATGATGCGTGTCAAAGTGGATCGCACCAAACCGATCAAAAAATGTCCCCAACCCGCCCAGGCTGGCCGCGCCGGCCGTGTCGCCGTGATACGCATTCGCAAAGCTCACAAACTGATTTCGTTGCGGATCCCCGGACAGTTGCCAGTATTGGAGGGCCATCTTCAGGGCGACCTCGACGGCGGTGGATCCATCATCGGAGTAAAAAACCCGATCCAGCTTCGATTCGGGGAGAAGCGCCGCCAGGCGGTCGGCCAGTTCGATGGCTGGCTGGTTGGTGGACCCCAAAAATGACACATGGGCCACCTTGTCGAGTTGGTCTTTTATCGCTTGAGTGATCGCTGGATGACGATGCCCATGCAGATTTGTCCAAATGGAAGAATTGCCGTCAATGTATTCCCGACCCTCGCTGTCCCGGACCATCGCGCCTTGGCCATCCACCAAAACGAGTGGCTCGTGAGCGGGGTCGGCCCATGCCTTCATTTGGGTGAAGGGATGCCAGATCCTGGCTTTGTCAGCAGCAATGAGTTGAGCGGTCTTCTGGTTCATTCAAGCGGAGGACCCTACCTGCAATACCTGCTCCGGCCAATCTTCTTCGAGCCGGCAGGTTCAGCAAAACACGATTTCAAAACACGGCCTGATCCGCAGAGGTTTTCATCGCGAGCACACGCCAGAAGGGTTTGCGGGCGATCAGAATTTCCGCTTGGACCGTGGCACCCACGGCGAGGGAATACGGGGCATTCTCCACCGCGACCTTGATTCGATACGGCGAGCGAGGGCTCCTGGCTTCATGCTCCTGTTCGAGTTCCCTGTCGAGCGCCACCTCGATCACCCGGCCGGTGGCCAACGGGGCAAGACGGTCGGGGTTGTTATTGGCACGAAACCGGACCAACTGACCCGGGCGAATGAGGTTCACACGATCCTCGGTGGCATAAAGACGAAGCTCTGTGGAATTTGTGGAGGAAATTTTGAACAGTGCCTCCCCGGCGGCTACCTTCTCGCCAGGGAACCGGCTCGCCGTGGAGAGAATCGTTCCCGCTTGCGGGGCGGTGATCTCAAGCCGCTGCAAATCGGTTTTTGCCGCTGCCAGGCGGCTCTCCAGGCTGCGCAGGCTGGCAGCGGCCACGGCCTTTCGGGATTGAGCTTCTTCGCGGGCCGCTGCGCCATAGGTCCCTGTGAACAATTCATTCGCTTGCTGACTGCGTTTGAGAAGAGCCTCGGAGGCAATCAATTGGAGTCGCACGCTGAGGAGCTCTGTCCCGGCGGCAGCACCGCTCGTCTCCAGTTGCTTGAGCCGGCGAAGATAATCCTGCTGGATACTTTGAACTTCCTGCTGACGTTCCACCTCCAATGCACTGAAGAGAAATTCGGGAGGCACGGGGGCCGCCGTGATCTTTCGCTCGGCGGCCTCATGCAGCGCCAACTCGGCTTTGGCCTGTTCGATCTGTCCCTGAATCTCCTCAACGAGTTTGGTGTTTTCCCAGGGATCCAATTTTGCGAGCACTTGACCGGTGACCACGGCCCCGCCGTCATCCACCAGCACAGATTCCAAAATTCCATCGCTCCGGCTGAAGATAAACAGGAAATCCGCAGGACGCACTTCCCCGGGAGCGATGACAAACTCATCCATCGGACTGAGAAGAACTCCCCCCGCACATAGCAAAGTGACCATCAACACGGTGATGAGGCCCTTTCGCATCCAGGATGGCGGGATGACTTTTCTAAGACCGTCCGGGGTCGTGGCAAAATCCCCGCCGGCCAGCGGAGAGGGCTTTGTGGGTGCGGGCTGAACCTTCAGGGTGCTCATGTTTTGGACCTGCTCCAGGGATTGCGGGTAGCTCCGCTCATTGGGATCATCCCCTCCACTTGCGCCTCATAAAGCTCCCGATAGTGGCCGGTCGGGCGTCCCACCAGCTCCTCATGGGTGCCTTGCTCCACAAGACGGCCCTGGTGGAGAACCAGGATCTGATCCGCTTGGAAAATTGTTGAAAGCCGGTGGGCGATCACGACCGATGTCCGGCCAGCCAACAGGGCGTCAAACGATCGTTGAATCGCTTTCTCCGTTTCACTGTCGAGTGCGCTGGTGGCTTCATCCAAAATCAGAAATGACGGATTTTTTAAAAAAACCCGGGCGATGGAAATGCGCTGACGCTGCCCGCCGGAAAGCCGGGTGCCATTAATCCCAACCATTTCATCAAGTTGATTTGGCAGCGAGCGCACATAATCGTCAATGTGGGCTCCGGCCAGCGCGGCCCAGATCCTTGCCTCGGGGTAGTCTTTGCCCAGGCAGAGATTGGTGCGGATCGTGTCATTAAAGAGCGTGGCCTCCTGAAGCACCGCTCCCATGTTGGCCCGGAGTTTCCGGAGATCCCATTCCCGGATGTCGTGCCCATCCAACAGGAATTTACCGCCGGTCGGCAGATACATCCCGAGGAACAAACTCGCGAGGGTGGTTTTTCCGGATCCTGACTGTCCCACCAACGCAATCATCTGGCCCGGCTCGATGGTAAAGCTCAGATCGCGCAGAATCGGCTCACTCTGATCATACGAAAAATTGAGATTTTCTGCGATGACCCGCCCCTCAAATGTTTCCGGCGAGACGGTGGTTCGAGCGAGGTAGGGTTCCTGGGGCACACTGCCGAGTGTCTCCAACTTTTCGGCGCTGGCGGTTCCGGTTTGCAGCATTTGCCCCGCATTGAGCAAGGTGGCGATTGGTCCCCACAGCATGGCTTGATATGCGTAAAATGCAAAAAACGAACCGAAGGTGATCTCCCCATTGATGGCCAAAATGCCGCCCACAAAGAGAAAAATATCGCCCCCTAGGCTGCTGAGCAGGACCAGGAGCAAATTGATCGTGTGGAACAGTGTCCAATGATGGAGCCCATGAAATCGGAGCGCTTCGCTTTTCTCGCGGAAGCGGTCCAAAAAGAAAGGCTCGGCTGAGAAGGTGCGGATAATGCGAAGTGCCCCGAACGTCTCCGAGGCCATGGCATTCAGGTCAGCAGATCGGTCCGACTCTGCAAGGTTGAAAGCATGCAAACGTCGGTAAGACCACATGGTGAGGGCGGCCGTGAAAGGCATCGTGGCCAGCACCACCACCGTCAGCCACACATTCAGGAAAAGCATGAACCCCACCACAACCAGCACCAGAAACACACTGGTTAAAAAATTCCGGAGGATCATAAAAATCGCCCCGTCCATCTGATTCACATCAAAACCAAGGCGTGAGGCAATCCGGCCCGCCTCGAGTTTCTCCATGTCTTTCTGTTTCCCTCCCATGAGGGTCAGTGCTGTTTTGAGCCGGGTTTCGTAAAGCGCGTTTTTTGTGATTTGCAGGATGTAATGACATTGCCAGCCCCCGAGCAGGCTTCCCAGGAGCTTGAGCAGGATCCCCAAAACCACGATGGCCCCGATCATCCAGACCGTCTGAGAAATCCCGAGCCAACCCGTGACCGCTTCTCCTGCGCTTCCCCGAAAGATCAGGTCATCAATGATGATTTTCGCGAGGTAAGGCGTCGGAGCGCTGACCAAGCTGGAAAGAAAAGCCAGCAGGATGATGATCCAAAGAAGCCGGGGATATCCCAGAATCAGCCGGAGAATGCTCTGGAAGCCGGTTTGGGCGGGGGACGCGGAGTCAGATTCGGACATCGATGGAGCGGAAAACGCTGATGATTTTCCACTCAATCACTGCCAGCCCAAAGATCAACAAGAAATCCGGGCTGACAGAAAAAAGAGACGGCTGCGAAGGGGTTCAACCTTCTGGCGGAGGCTGCTGATCGCCTTTGCCGCCCTTTTTGCCGGGGTTCACTTTATCCAGAATCGACTGCATGGAGGGGTCGAGTTTCAGGATCGCCTCACGAACAGATTTGGCAAACTCCCGGCCGGCGGTGTGGCGTTCTTCCGGTGTCTTGGCTTCGCTACGTTTTTTCTCAGCGGCCTGAACGGATGGATCGGTTTTTGCAACCTCGCGGGCTGCATTCAGACGCAGACGCTCGGCCTCGGTGAGCGAAGCCATCCCCTCCTCGCCGCCGGGTCCTCCACGCCGGGATTTGCCATCTTTTCCGCCTCCCTCTCCCTGGCCTTCCTCCCGGCTGTCTTTCAGGATTTGCTCCAGACCCGGATCGATCTCATTCATCCTGGCGCGCATTGCCTCAAAAAATTCCCGGTTGCTGGATTCGGCCTTCTCCCTCAACTCGTTGATTTTTGGATCCTCCAGAGCTTTTTTTCTGGCCTCTTCGAACCGTGCGCGGTTTTCGGGGGAAAGCCTCTGCAGCATTTTTTCTTTGATGTGTTCTTTGACTTTCCCGCCGGGCCGTTGGAACGGGGGAGCACCCGGAGGAGGATTTTCAGGAAGTTGAGCAGAAACGACGCTGAGGGACATACCGAGAATTGCGAGTGTGATTGGGATTTTCATGGTTCTGAGGGAAGTAACACCATGGTTCAAACAAAGTTGCATGATGATGGGAAGGAACTGAGCAGCTGAGGGCCCGCTTGATCCTCCATGTGGAAATGATTCCGGGATTCCCTTCTGGTCTGAGCGTTCTTTTCTTGTCGGGAGCCCACCAATCCAGAATAGTCCGCAGTCCTATGCCACGCACCGAGGGACGAGCTCCCGACCAATTAAGAAATATCACCTTCAATCCCGGCATTGCTCCCTACGCGGCCGGGTCGGTCCTTGTCAGCTTTGGCAAAACCCAGGTCATTTGTGCGGCAAGCGTGGAAGAATCCGTGCCACGCTGGATGAAAGATCAAAAGGTGGGTGGGGGATGGGTGACCGCTGAGTATTCCATGCTGCCTTATTCGACGCTGGCCCGTAAACAACGCGACATCACCCGTGGCAAGATGGATGGACGCAGCACCGAGATTCAGCGCCTGATTGGAAGATCCCTGAGGGCTATGCTTGACCTTCAGCGCTTGGGCACCCGGACGATGTGGGTGGATTGCGATGTGCTCCAGGCGGATGGCGGCACCCGGACTGCCGCGATCACCGGAGCCTGCGTGGCAGTCGAGTTAGCCTGCGAGAAGCTCGCATCGGAGGGGAAGCTCAATCTCTGGCCCATCAAGCAGCGGGTGGCCGCCGTCAGCGTGGGCGTTGTGGGTGGACAGCCGCTTTTGGATTTGGATTACCTTGAAGACCGCGATGCCGAGGTGGACATGAACGTGGTGATGACCGCCGCCGGCGATTTTGTGGAGCTTCAAGCGGCCGGCGAAGAAGCCGTTTTTGGTGACAAGGGCCTTGCAGAGATGCTGTCCCTTGGTAAAAAGGGCGTCTCCGAACTTCTCGATCTCCAAAAAACAGTTTTACCAAAATCATGAAAAAAGCACTCATCACCGGCATCACAGGCCAGGACGGTTCCTACCTTGCCGATCTCCTCCTCAAAAAAGGCTATCAGGTCCATGGCATCATCCGGCGGGCCAGCACGTTCAACACCGCCCGCATCGATCACCTCTATCAGGATCCCCATGTGCACGGAGTGAATTTGTTTCTCCACTATGGAGACCTCGCCGATTCCGTGAATCTTGTGAAGCTGATCTACGATCTGAAGCCCGACGAGATCTACCATCTGGGCGCTCAGAGCCATGTGCGGGTATCTTTTGATATTCCTGAATACACCGCCGATGTCACCGGGGTGGGCACGATCCGGATTCTGGAGGCCGTGCGCGAGGCAGGAGTCCAGTCGCGCTTCTACCAGGCTTCCAGCAGCGAGATGTATGGCAAAGTGCAGGATGTTCCTCAAAAAGAAACCACCCCGTTCTGGCCACGGAGCCCCTACGGAGTCGCCAAGGTTTTTGCTTACTGGGCCACGGTGAACTACCGGGAAAGCTACGGAATTCATGCCACCAATGGGATTCTTTTCAACCATGAGAGCCCGCGCCGCGGGGAGACCTTCGTGACCCGGAAAATCACACGGGCTGTTGCAGCCATCAAGCTGGGTCTCCAGCAGGAATTATTCCTTGGCAATCTTGACGCCAAACGGGACTGGGGATACGCGCCGGAATATGTGGAAGCCATGTGGATGATGGTCCAGCAGGATCAGCCTGATGACTATGTGGTGGCCACCGGCGAAACCCACAGCGTTCAGGAATTTGTTGAAGCCGCCTTTGGCCATGTTGGCCTCGATTGGCAACAATATGTCAAGTATGACGCCCGCTACGAACGCCCCGCCGAGGTCGATCTGTTGGTTGGGGATGCTTCCAAAGCCAAGCGGCAACTGGACTGGGAACCCAAAGTGAAATTCCAGGAACTGGTGCAAATCATGGTGGATGCGGATTTGGTGGCCGCCAGTCATCGTGGTGCACCCCGGATCTAGGGTTCGCGGGATCGCTTGCTACAGCACTTCGTGAGGCATAGTCTTTAAGGATGGACTCTCCTCGATTTGTGTTTGTGCTTGCCGGCGGAAGCGGCGAGCGGTTTTGGCCCATGAGCCGTTCTTCAACCCCGAAGCATCTGCTTCGGTTGCTGGGTGAAAGGACCATGCTTGAGACCACCGTTCGACGGTTGGAGGGATTGATTCCATGGGAGCGGGTTTTTGTGCTCACCAACGAGGCTCAAAGGGAGGCTGCCGCTGCGGAACTGTCCTTTCTTCCCCAGGGAAATATCATCACAGAACCTGCCAAGCGGGACACGGCTCCCGCTTGTGCCCTTGCCACGGCTATTGCGAAAGCCGTTGATCCCAGGGCGCTGTGCGCCTTGCTGCCGGCAGATGCGATGATTCATAATGAGGGAGCCTTCCGGTCCCAGCTGTCCCAGGCCTTCGACCTGGCGGAAAAAAATCCTGCAATCGTGACCTTCGGAATCCCACCCACAATGCCCGCAACCGGGTTTGGCTATTTGCATCTGGGGGACGCTGACGCAGACGGGGTTTTTCCTGTTCTTCGATTTGTGGAGAAGCCGGATTTACCCACAGCCATTCACTACCTCCGCAGTGGGGACTATGTGTGGAATGCCGGGATCTTTGTATGGCAGGCAGAGACGTTTCTCAACGAATGTGAGCGCCTTTCGCCGCCCCTCGCAGGATTTATCAAATCTTTCACCGAGCCGGACTGGCAATCCCGATTTTCCCAACTCCCAAAAATCTCCGTGGACTACGCAATATTGGAAAATGCCGGGACCGTTCTTTCGGTCAAAGCGTTGTTTGATTGGGATGATGTGGGTTCATGGTCCGCCCTTCCCAAACATCTTGGTCATGATGAGTCCGGGAATACTCTCCGAGGCCCAACAGCCACCTTCAAAGCCAAAAACAATGTGGCCATCTCGAACGGACGGCTGATTGCGCTTTGCGGCGTGGAGAATCTCATCGTGGTGGAAACGGCGGATGCGATACTGGTTTGCCATCAGGACGATGCTCAAGAGCTCAAGAGCCTCCACATCAACCTGCCTGCGGACCTCAAATAATCAGCTGCTGCTTTATTTGGCGGCAGGTTTTTCTTCCTTCGGCGGGGCAGGGGGCGCGGCACGCACGGAAGGCGGAAGAATGGTTTCGAGCGCCAGTCCCGCAAGAGGAGTGGTCGGACGCATATTCTCAAAAACCACCCGGACTGTGTGTTCGCCGTTCTTGGCCCCTTCCAACGGCGTGATGGCCATAATCCGGCCTTGACGGACCGTTTCAGATCCCGCCACTCGAATGGGCATGCTCGATCCGACGGCGAGGTTTGCCAATGAGTCTTTGGTCACGGGGATGTCTGTTGAAAGTTCATCAAGATTGGCAATCGTCATAACAGGGTCTCCAGCCCCGGCTCTTGTGCCATCCGATTTGGTGATCTCAATCACCGTGCCATTAATGGGGCTTCTCACAAACCGGTTTTCGAGCAGCTTCTCCGCCAGGGCCAGCTCCAGCTTGGACATTTCCAGCATCATTCTTGCCTGGGTTAATTTGGCACGGGCCACCTGGGCCTGGCCTTGAGCCTGCTCCACATGGTTTTGATTGACCTGCCGCCTTCGAAACTTCTCGAGAATTTCGTTCAGGCTGGCATTCTTTTCGCGGAGTTCTCCCTCGGCAATTTCAATGCCCGCCTGACTCTCCGACCGAAGCTTGGCCGCAAGGTAAGCATTCAACTGACGCTCATGATCAAGTTTCAGCAGAATCTGTCCTTTGGTCACCTTGGCACCAACGGCTGTTTCCACCGTCTCCACGATCCCGGCTTCGCGGGCCATAACAGTTTTCACAGCCTCCGGTTGAATGTTTCCCAAAGCAAAAACCTCCTGGGCGTGAGCACTTGCGGTGCCGATCAGAAGAAAAGGCAGCAACATCCGCCGGAAGAGGAGGTTCATGTTTTTTTAATAGTAGCGAGCATCCCCTGTGGGTCAAGCGCTCCCCTGATACCGCATATCATTCCGGCGAAGAATCCCAGAACGCCTGGAAGGCTTTCGTCCAATCCCGGCTTTGCACGCGTTCACAGGAAGCCAGGCTCATGGCCTGGCGCAGTTCCGGGTTGGTGGCAAGGATTTCCACCGCCTGGGTCAAGGCGGCCACATCCAGGGCTTTTGTGACAAACCCATCTTTGCCATTGCGGATGAGGTCGCGGGGACCGCCCACATCCGAGACGATGGAAGGAAGCCCGCAGGCCTGTGCCTCCAGGATCACATTGCCGAATGTGTCGGTTGTGCTCGGGAACAGGAAAAAATCGGCGGACGCATAGGCGGTGGCGAGGTCCGTGCCCGTGAGATAACCTGTGAAGATGGCATCGGGGAGGAGTCGCTTCATTTCGTTCAGATAAGGTCCGTCACCCACGATTAGTGGTCGGGCCGGAATTTGCTTTTCTGCCAGCTTGCGCGTGACAGCAACAAAGGTGTCCAAATTTTTTTCTTTGGAGACACGTCCCACGTAAAGCATGCCGAGTTCTCCCGGGCGCAGCCCCCTCGAAACCCAAAAATCCGGGTTGCGGCGCATGGGATTGTAAAGCGTGTTGTCGAGACCCCGCGGAAGGATTTTGATTTTCTCCGGCGGGATTCCCCGATCGACCCACGATTTCCGGTAATCCTCGCTGTTGACATAAACGAGGTCCAACTGGCTGTAGAACCAGTGCATGTAATCCCACGTGAGCGTTTCCATAAACGAATCATCGGTCAGAATGCGCACGTATTGAGGAAAGTCCGTATGGTATATCCCCACGGATCGCAACCCCAGCGCCTTTGCCGCATAAAGGGCGACGAGGCCGATCGGCCCCGGGGTGCTGATGATGACTTCGGAGTAATTGTTTTTAACAAGATGGTCGAGAATCAGAAGGGCTGGTGGAAAGCTCAGGCTTTGCAGCTCGTATTCCGGGAGTTCAAACTCTCCCACCGGAGCAAAATTCTGAATAGGAATTCCAAGATCTTTATTGGAAGAGCGACACGTGAAAACCCGGATGTCATGACCGGCGCTGACACCCGCCGTCACCATTTTTTTGATGGTCGTGGCAACCCCGTTGACATCGTCCAGGGTGTCGGTGAACCAAGCCCGGTGGTTATTTTTTAGCTGGTCGGGCATTTCTCCGGCAAGGGTTTTGGCGACACTCTGAAGCATGTCCCTTCGGGGAAGGCGAAGGGCGTGAATGTAAGGACTCAACAATCCAACCAACGGGGCCAGGGGGCTGATGGTTTGAATGCTCTCGATCAGCTTGCCCGTCGAAATTTGCCCGATGAACTGATTAAACAGACGGTAGCCCAGCTGATTGGCAATAAGGTTTGCCATCAGAAAGGCCCGCCGCTCCGGTTCCTCGACACCAGCTGTCTCCTTGGCCAGGGCCGCACGGACTTCCGGTTTGGAAAAATACGCTGATAACTCCTTCCAGAGTGTCGTATTCCCCGCCATGGCCATCTCAAAAATTTTGCCGGTCGCAATGCCCTGGGCTAGAAATCCGATTTTTTCGCCCAGCGTGAATTCCGTGGGGTCTTTTCCCTCCATGAACCGCGAAAAGGCTTTTTCCATCAGTCCGGCACCTGGTGATCCGGGATGCAGGGCAAACTTCTGTTTGATAAAGTCATACGCTGTTTGGTAAGTGCCGTGGGCCACGGCAAGCGGTTCTCCCCCCAGACCGCGCGGACCACATCGTCCAGCCCGGATGTGGGCCAGAAACTCGCTGGCATTGTTTGCCCGGGGCGTTTCCGTCCAGGCTCTCGCCAGCGTCGTGCCCCCATGGTCATCCGAGCCCCCCACAAAAACCTTGGTCCATGCGTTTTCATGCGTGGGGTGAAGTCCCGTCCTCGCAGCAAATTCCTCAATGCTTCGCGGAGTCAGGGACCCGAGGGCAAAAGCGGCGGTTTCTCCCAGCAGACTGTGGTAGCGGCCATTGATGGTTTCAAAATGACGAAACAACAACACCAGCTTCTGCATGTGAAGCGCGGTGAGTTTTTCATTGGGGCTGTGCAGGGGGTGAGCCACCGCGTGGGTCAGATCCTCCGAGGCAAGGTATTTCTGAAGGTCGTAAATATTATCCCGGAATTTCTGGATTTCCCGGTGTTGCGATGGGGTGTGCCCCCACACCAAAAGATGGATTTTGCATTCGTCTTCCGGAAAAACTGTCGTGACTTCTTCGCCCATGATGAGGGCCGGCAGGTGATTGGCCTCCAAGCAGCCGGACTGGGTGTCATGATCGGTGAACGTGACAAAATCCATGGCGGCACGTTTCAGGAGCTGATGGGTTTCGACGGGGTCTGACATGCTCGCCGGGAACTCGAGCTTTCGGAGCAGCCAATCGGCGGCACGGGAACTGTGCCGGGTGTGGACGTGAAGATCAGCGCGTGACATTTTGCGATTCATGAATGGGATCCCTCAAGCCATCGTTCATAGGTCAAGGCGGTTCGCCCGGCAAGTGCGCTCCGAATGAGTTGGGTGATTTGGCGGCGGATGGCGGGGTGATCCCAATCCGGAGGGTGAATCCCGACCCGCAGCACGTTATTGCTTTTGAGACGGCCCGCCAGCAGGCGGTTCCAGCCAAGGCTCATCACACGGCGCCAAGCCGCCCGCACACTCCACACCAAGCTCTGTGAATGGACTTCCGGGCCACCATTAAGAGGATGGATGCGATTCAGGTAGGTGGTGTAACCGAAGCCGGCCTCGCGCACTGACTCCAACGCCGCGTTCCCCAACAACCATGCCGGGGCAATAAACCCCCGGGGCGTCAGACCGCACATCCGAAAATCCCCCCTGCCGCGTTTTAAAAGCTCATCTGCCTCAGGCTGCGTCAGGTCAAAAAACTCGCCCTCCCCTGCGGTGTAACACCCCGTGATGAATTTTTCCCAGGGGCCCTCTCCCGCTTTTTTTGAGCGTTGATGGAAATATCCATGCGCCACAATCTCGTGGCCCGCCGCGTTTTGAACGCGAAGCCAGTCTTGAAAAGCCGGGCTTTCTGTCATCGGAGCCCTGGCATGATGATTTGGTATCACCAACAGCGAAACCTCCTTGATCCCCAACTCGGCCAGATCGGCAACAATTTCCCTGCTCCGGGCCCATGTGAGTGGGCTCACATCATGGAGAGAAACGATGATGGCTCGTGTTTGCATTCGTAACGTGTCTATGGTAATCCTTGAGGTTACATCATGTCAGACGAAAATCCCAAGCCTTCTCCGGAGAAACCTCCGGGCGGCAACGAACCCCAAATCAACTGGCGCGGACTGGTGCTTTTTGCCATCGCCCTCGCTCTCATCGGGGGAGCCTTTTTCTTCCGCACCGGCAATTTCCAGCAGACCGAGGAACTGCCATTCTCAAAATTCGAGCAACTTCTTAAGGACGGCAAAGTCCTCACCGGCGAAAATCATCCTGTGGACATTGTGGTCGAAGAGGGTCGCAATACCCAATTTGTGACGGGCTCTTTCAAAAAGAAAAGTGCAGAGACCGGGGAGGAAGTTGTCACGCTTTTCCGCACCCCCGTCTATATGCCGTTTAATGGACGGCAACTTGAGGAGGCCTTCACGGCGGCAGGCATCACGCCCTCCATCAAGCCCGAATCGAACCTTCTGGCCTCCACCCTCATCGGCTTTCTGCCCATTATTCTATTCCTGGTGATTCTGTATTTCTTTTTCCGCTCACAGATCAAAATGGCGGGCAAGGGCGCCATGACCTTCGGCAAGAGCAAAGCCAAAATGATGGCCAAAGAAAAAAACCGGATCACCTTCAAAGATGTGGCCGGCGTTGAAGAGGCCAAAGAGGAGGTCAGCGAGCTGGTGGAGTTCCTGAAGGACCCTAAAAGATTTCAAAAACTTGGCGGCAGAATCCCCAAGGGCGTTCTCATGGTGGGATCCCCGGGAACAGGTAAAACCTTGCTTGCCCGTGCGATCGCCGGGGAGGCGGACGTGCCGTTTTTCTCAATCAGCGGCTCGGACTTCGTGGAAATGTTTGTTGGTGTGGGTGCCAGCCGTGTGCGTGACATGTTTGAGCAGGGGAAAAAGAATGCACCCTGCCTGATTTTTATCGACGAAATCGATGCCGTGGGCCGTCACCGTGGCCATGGACTCGGCGGAGGTCATGACGAGCGTGAGCAAACCCTCAATCAGCTTTTGGTCGAGATGGATGGCTTCGACACCCAGGATGGCGTGATTATCATCGCTGCCACGAACCGGCCCGATGTCTTGGACCCTGCCCTCCTGCGTCCGGGACGTTTTGACCGCCAAGTCACCGTCAGCCTTCCCGACGTGAACGGACGTGAAGAAATCCTGAACGTTCACGCCAAAAAAGTGAAGGTTGGAGCGGACGTGGATTGGGCGGTGGTTGCCCGGGGAACCCCTGGATTTTCCGGTGCCGAACTCGCCAATGTCATCAATGAAGCCGCCCTCCTCGCCGCCCGCAAAGGTCTGAAGGCGATCACGGCCCTTGAGTTGGACGAAGCCCGTGACAAAGTGCGCTGGGGTCGCGAACGCCGCAGCCTCGCCATGAGCGACCGGGAAAAGGTTTCCACAGCCTGGCATGAGGCCGGTCATGCTTTGGTTAATGTTCTTCTGGAACACACACACCCTCTCCACAAGGTGACGATCATTCCCCGCGCCAATTCTCTTGGCTCGACGATGTTTCTCCCTGAAGGAGATAAATACTCCACCCAACGCAAAGAAGCACTGGATCACCTCGCGGTTACCGCCGCCGGCCGCGTGGCCGAAGAACTTTTCACGAATGACGTCTCGAATGGGGCTGCCGGCGACATCAAGCAAATGACGCACCTCTCCCGCAAAATGGTTTGCGAGTGGGGCATGAGTGAAAAACTCGGCATGGTCGAGTATGGAGAACACGAAGACCATGTGTTCCTTGCCCGGGACATGTCCCGCGGGCGCGATTATAGCGAGTCCACTGCCCAGGAAATTGACCGGGAAGTCCGCAAACTGGTGGATGATGCCTATGAGCGCGCCAAAAAAGTTATCCTCGATAATCGTGACAAAATTGAGGTCATTGCCCATGCCCTTCTCGAATTCGAAACCCTCGATGCTGTTCAAATCAACGAGATCCTCCAACATGGACGATTGTTGAATCCTCCCCGTAAGGAAAAAGCTCCGCCTCCTATCCCGCCACCACCTGCAGAAGGGACCCCGACTGCTCATGAACCCATTCGTGGACAGGATCTGCCTCCAGGGGGGTTGGCCGCTCCCGCACCAGCGTAGGATCCTTTACCCTCTGAGTCGGTAAGTCTTGCGGTAATCCCGCGGGGATGACCCAACCTCCAAGTGGAAGCGGCGGGAAAAATACAACTCGTCATCAAAACCGGTGAGAGCCGCAACTTCCTTGATGCGCAGCGTGGTTTCCACAAGCAGCCGGCAGGCTTCCGCCATCCGGAGCTGACGGAGATATTTGGCTGGTGGACTTCCAAAGGTTTCCATCCAGCGGCGGCGGAAGGTCGTGGACGAGTATCCATGTTTTGCCGCCATCTGATCGAAATCCCATTTGGCAGAGAGCCCCCCTCGCAGGCTCGCGGCGATGGCGCTGATTCCAACCTCTGTTTTCGAAGAGGCACCGGGAGCAAGCCATGTGTCCAGGATGGCCTGCTCGGCGAGCCGGTCCACGCGATCCACAACCCGGGACGGATCAGAGGCTCTGGCCAGGGCCGCGAATTCTGCCAGGTGGATGTGAAGAGAAACAGGGTCCGCAATCGGCCACACGGGTTTCCCCGGGTCAATCAACCCGCCCTTCTGAAAGGTTTTGAAGGCCAATCGACGATAAACCAAATACCACTCCGTCCATGATTGCTGCGTGGGCCCATACCTCACCGACTCGCCAGGCCATTGGGTGATCACACAGGGGGCTTTCACGGCCCACGTTTTCCCGTTTTTTTCATACCGGCCCTCCCCATGCAGAATGAGAGAAAAATTGCAGGTGCGGAATCGGGTTTCGACCCACGTGGATTTTTCGGGAAGATAATCGGAGGACACGAGGGGGAATTCGCTGGGAAACCTGCGGGAATAAGGGGCCCAATGTTTGGTCAAAAAATCCATATTTTTGAATGAATCGTTTATCCACAATAAAAGCCAAAAGGCGTATTGTCACGGTCCAGCAATCATCTATGAAAAAAGCCTTGTTCCTTTCCGGCGGTTGGGATGGCCACCAGCCGGAAAAAATCGTCCATCTCTTTTCCGAAGCTCTCCGCAAAAAAAACTTCGAAACCGAAATTGTGACCACCCTGGAGCCACTGGCGGATGAGGTGGCGTTGAAGTCCTATGACCTGATTTCTCCCTGTTGGACGATGGGCTCTCTCACCAAAGAGCAGAGTGATGGCCTGCTTGGGGCGGTGAAGAGCGGGGTGGCACTGGCCGGGATCCATGGCGGCATGGGCGACGCCTTCCGTGGAAATCTCGATTATGAATGGATGGTAGGGGGCCATTTTGTGGGCCATCCCCATGTTGGGGATTACACCGTCCGGATCAAAGACTTTGCCAGCCCGATCACGGCAGGCCTGCCCGGAGCATTCCCCTACAACTCCGAGCAATATTATATGATGATTGACCCCGCCATTCATGTCCTGGCGGAAACAGAATACGTCCATGAAGGACGCCACACCACCATGCCGGTGGCCTGGATCCGTAAGTGGGGAAAAGGGCGGGTCTTTTATTCTGCGCTGGGACATGACCCCATCGAGTTTGAAAAGTTCCCTGAAGCAATGACCCTCACGGTGAGGGGTCTTCTTTGGGCAGCCGGAGAACTCTGACAGCTATGAAAACCTGCAAAAAAACCTCAGACATCAAAGTGGGGGTCATCGGGTATGGAGGGGCTTTTAATATGGGCCGCCAACACCTCCAACAAATGCAGTCCACGGGCATGGTGCCTGTGGCTGTGACAGAAGTGGACCCTGCTCGACTTGCCGTTGCCATTGAAGACTTCCCGGGAATTGCCATTTTTTCTTCCGCCACCGAAATGCTGAAAAAATCGGATGTGGACTTGGTCGTGATTATCACTCCTCACAACACGCACGCCTCTCTTGCCATCGAATGCCTCAAAGCGGGGCGTCACGTCG
The DNA here is from genome assembly GCA_041738805.1 of Terrimicrobiaceae bacterium. GTDB lineage: Bacteria > Verrucomicrobiota > Verrucomicrobiia > Chthoniobacterales > Terrimicrobiaceae > JAJTZA01. The sequence continues at coordinate 30,417 of JBGSPC010000196.1, forward strand.
TTTGTGAAAAACCGCTCGCCATCACCACAGCCGAAGTGGATGCCATGATCCAAGCCGCAAAAAAATCCGGCGTGATGCTTTCCACCTATCATAACCGTCATTGGGATGGCCGGATCCGGCACGCGGTGGATCTTGTCAAAAAGCGGGACATCATCGGTGACGTGGTTCGTATTGAGTGTCACATGGGGGGGTATTCGAAGCCGGCTGACTGGTGGCGGACGAGCCGCACGATCTCCGGCGGGATTCTCTATGACTGGGGCGTTCACCTATTGGAGTATTCCCTTCAGCTCATTGATTCCGGGGTCAAGGAGGTCAGCGGCTTTGCACATGAAGGTTTTTGGGGCCCGCAAACAAAATGGAAAGATGACGCGAATGAGGACGAAGGCTTTCTTGTGGTCCGGTTCAAAGGCTCGCAATGGTTGACGCTGACCATCACGCATCTCGACTCCAAGGGCAAAGACGGTTGGATGGAAGTCACAGGAACCAAAGGAAGCCTCGTTATCGATGGCGGACACACCACCCTCTATCAACACCAGAAAGGCCGCAGTGTGACCACCAGGATGAGTCATCCTTCCGACGAAGGGATCCGCTATTATGAAAATGTGGCGGAGTATCTCACGGGGAAATCTGAACTCATTATCACGGCTGAGTGGTCCCGTCGCCCGATCCATATCCTCGACCTTGCCGCCCGCAGCGCAAAGGCCGGGAAGGCTCTTCCTGCCAAATACGCCTGATTACAGAGGTCATTCCCGGGTGGTCAAATGCTCATAAGTGGAGCGCATTCGAGCCTGGGCCAAGAGCCGTGCGATTCCCACGCCAGAGAAATTCCCCCGTGGTGCCATCAGGCAGAACAATACACCCGGTCACCATCCCAGCGGCAAATTCCATGGTCGCTTCCAAAAGACCCCTGGGGTGAACCACTTGACAGGAAATCTGTTTGATCTCTCCGGGACACGGTGCAATCCGGACCTTGTGAAATCCTGGCGCCGCCGGACGAATGCCGGCGATGGAAGCTGCCGAATGCCACATCGGATGAGCCCCCCAGGCGTGGGCGTCGCTGCGGGAGGGTTCGGGAGCTTCCGGGGTTGCTGTGAATCCCTGATCCGGCAAACCCCGCCAAAAGGCCAGGCGTTGATGCAGTTCCTGTTCTCTTCCATGAAGATAGAGGGCATCCAAAAGGTAAAAGGATCCATAGATCGTGGCGCGCACGAGGTTTTCTTCGCGCAGAGCTTTCAGGCAGGAATGGGATTTTTCTTCATCCAAGAGGCCGGTCAGCAGCGCAAAAAACTGGGCATGTTCGCTGAACAAATCGCAATCCACGGTATCCAACAACAGCCCTCTCTTCGCACTCCAGTAGCGCTTCACAATGGCATTCATCGTTGTTGCGGCCATGCGGAGACACCGGTTCGCCATCATGGGGTCGCCGTGCGCGTTTTCTATTTCTGCAGCCGCCTGCAAACAAAGAACCCAATGCAAGTTCACAATGCTGGAGTCGCCCTCCCGCGCTCCAGGACCACAACCCTGGTCCCATTCCGGCACCCAATCCACAAACGGCCATCCCGGGCTTGAGGCCAGAACCCCCCCCTTCTGCGGAAGACCCTCGATCTCGGCAAGAAGACTTCTTAGCCCCGGCAAAAGAGATTGCACAAAATCAGGGTCATCTCTCCAGTAAGCAAAATCACGAACCATCAATGGCCATAACATCGCATAAGTCAGGCTCTCCTGACGGCACGCCGAAGGATATCTTTCCGCCACAAGCCCCGACCCCAAACGCGACCACCCCAATAATTCGATGCAGCGTTGACTTAAGCGATCATCGCCAAAAAAGGCATAGTTGGACAACGCATGCAGCCGGGCATCCCCGACATAACACAACTGTTCGTAATACGGGCTGTCCGTCCATTGCTCGTGCGCCGAGCATTGGAAGGAATTTTGGAAAACGGGCATGAGCCGGTCCCACCCGGGGTCCGAGGAATTCCACGTCCCGTGACATTCCAGCGGGTAACCGGTTTCCAGAATTGCCAAGTCATCAAGTCGCAATGGCACTTCCGAGGTCTGAATCTTCAATCGAATATAACGTCCGGCACGCCACCACAAAAAAGGGAGGACCCCCGGCCCCGCAATCTTCCAGCGATCTCCAAAACCAAGGAAGGATTTCCCCACAATTTTATCGCGGTGTCCCTTCGCTGTGCGCGTTTGGATGTCGTCGGAGGTGGAGGCTTCGTAAAGCGCCTCGGCCCAATCCCACTCAACCCGACTGCCCATCCCCCCTTGAATTTCAAGCAGGGGGTATCCGCAGCGATACTGCCCCAAATCCCAAAGAACCGTTAGCGCCGTCTGAGGAGGAACCTCCATGGAATGACCCTCAAGCAGGGCATCCCAACCGGCCTCCGACATTTCTTCAGGGGCTTCAAATGCCGTCTCATGCCAGCCCTTGCGAATCGCCCGAACCCTGCCGCCCTGCCATTTTTTCCTGCGCTGCTCCGGCAACCTCGTTGGAGCCAGAGCCCAGCCGGAATATCGAACTCCGTGAAGGTTTTCCTTCAGTGGCCCCTGAACGCTCACAGGCAAATGCCTTGGCTGGCTGACCCATCGTCCCATGTCAAATTCATGAGAGGGACCCACCACAAAGAAGTTCGGAATCCGTTGATCGAACAAGCGAACCGCCAAGGTCAGATCCTCAACCTGCCAGGCGCCGGGACCGGTGTTCACGATCTCCAGATCCTCGGAATAAACAAGAAAACCTCCCCGCTTCGTAACCTGCGCCATGGGTGCTGCGGGCTCCCGATGATCGCCTGACGCCGGATCCGCCAACCACCAAACCAAAGCCTCCAAGTGATGCTCCCCGGCCTCCAGATCCAGCTGGAGACTCTGGACCGCCCAATGGAGCACGTCTGAACGATCCGGTCCAAAGGTCACATCCTGCCCGTCACAGCGAAGCTGAAAGCGCTGATCCCCGGTCACGTGAAGTATTGGTGCACAGGCGGCCTCCAAAACAAACCGCAACGAGAACCTCAAGATCGCCGTTTCATTTCCACCTTTTGCCGGATGCCAGATCCAAGCCCCCTTTTCCGCTGGATGGCGCACCCGGGCATTGGCATCAGCCAGATGACCGTGGGCGGGGAGGGGGATTCGAACACTGGTCATGAGAGGACTCCAATCCAAGGCATTTTTCACAGGATGGCCAGAAATTTGTGGGGACACACGGAAACCGCCCCTCCGGCGCAGCCATCATCTCTCGACGCCCACTAAACCGGCCGGGCGGCTTGAATCAATTATTTCAACCAGCGTCCCTTCACGAACCATTTCAAACAGGGCCTTGGACATCTCGGAAGGAAGCCGGATGCAACCATGGGATGCGGGGTATCCCGGCAAGTAACCGGCATGCAGTCCGAAATCCCCGCACGACAACCTCAAAAAATTCGGCATCTTGGCGTGATACAGGGTCGACTTCCACATCCGGTACTTGTTGGTGACAAGATAGCGGCCCGTGGGCGTCGGGTGGGACTTGCGACCTGAGGAAATCGGCATTTCCATGATGCGCTGATTATGCCGGTAAAGGGTTGCCAGTTGCGCATCCAGATCCACAACAATTTTCAAAAACCGTGAAGGGTCTTCCGGGCCGATGCGCATGAGCAGCCTCATGATTTCGAGATGACCATATTTACCAGCCAACCACAACGCGAAGGTCTTGTGACGTTTTGTCATCTTGTTGGGCGTGGCACCTGCCGCAAGAAGGATGCGCACAAACGCCTCATTTCCGAGGCAGGTCGCCAACATCAACGCGGTGAATCCCCGCTCACCTGAAACGTAATACCTGACCAGCTCATCTTCAAATTGTGTCACAAATTCCTCGGGCACCGGCCATGGCAGCTCCGCGTCAGGGTCAAATCCCGCGTTCAACATCAAACAGACATCCCGGGTTCTTCCTGTGGCTATCGCTTGGAAAAAGGCCATGGTTTTTACTCCGGCTTCTTCCTTCTCACGCCGGTCCTCCTCCGCAAGTTGACTCTCCTCCTCAGCCTGATCCCTGCTCTCCACAAATTCCAAAATCTCAAGACCCGATGGTGACAGGATTTCCCCGTGCTCCGCTGGCTCACACCGGGCCTCCAGACCCCACAAAAAGAAACCCAAACCAACCATTGCTAATATCGGTTTCATTGCTTCAGAGCCATCATGGCATGGGCGAAAAGCACAACCAATGCACGAGTTGGGTTTTTTTGGAAAATTCCACTGCAATTTGTTGACACACAAGTAAGGGCTGCTATACGCATCTGGTTGCAAATTGCCGCTGAAAAAACTCTGAAAATCCCTATGACACCTTCACTGACAAAAGCGGCCCGAATTTTTTCAGCCTTCGCCCTCGTGATTGGGGCTTTGTTGACGACCAGTTTTCAAGCTTCAGCGGTTCTGCCATTCACGATGTCAACCAACGCAACCAGCGTCATCACTGGCGGCTCGTGGGTCGGGAACGGCGCCGTTCAGCCCAATGTGTCAACCACGACTTTTGTTACTCCCAACGTGGACGCAGATGTTTTGGTAAACGACTTCACCAATGGATCCCTCACGATCAACCCCGCCAACCTTTTTCCCGAGCCAAGAATCAACGCAGCGACAGGAGTAACCCATTCTGTGGCGGTTACAGGGGGAACAGCCGACTTCCGTATCGCAAATTCGAATAACTTCGACTTGGCAGGCGCACGATATAACGCGGTCGGCCTGCAAGGGTTCTCTGGCAATGTCACCAAATTTGTCTGGACCATGCAATACACGCTGCCAATGGCTGGACGCAATGACTCCACCACTGAAAAGATAACGCGTCCACTCGGTGCTGCGTTTGGATTGGTTGCGACGGGTTCAGGCTTGGCCTTGACGGATTTTAAGGTGCAGTTGCAACTTGGTGGCGTCTCCTCTGCCTCGTCCTCCAATGGCACGTTCACCCCAGGTGTACCCAGCAATGCTATCCCTTGGGCCAGCGATGGCTGGGATTCCCCTGCGGCGGCAGGAGCCACAAGTTTTGTGTCAAACGATGGCTTTCTGGGTCTGATCGATCTTTTAACACTAGGGTCAGGAGCGAATTTCCTGATGGTGAAAGGCTACGATGTCAACGGCAGTGGCAATGGATACCAATCAGCCGACGCAGACCTTGTCTATGCGACAACCTTGACGTTTACCGTCGAGGCCGCTGCCGGAAAGACGTTCCAATCGGGAACGATCTTCACCATCTCCATGGATGGTCAGCAATACGCCAACGTAAACAATGCCATCCCGGAACCCACGGCAGGGGTTTTGTTGGGCTTGGCAGCGATTGGTTCCCTGGTTGGGTGGCGGGGCCGCCGGGCTTCTTGATGTTGTTCCAGTTGCCTGCAGTCGGTCACATCGGCAGATGCACGAACATTTGAAGAGCTACTCTAGGAAGCCCATTATCTAAAAATCTCTGAAGGGCTTCACTCTTGTTCTTCTTTTTCGCCGACGACTTGAAATTCTCAGCCAGAAGAGATTGACAGACCGATCCAGGAAGGTAAAAATTCCACACGCCTTTGCGCAACAGGTTTTTCTTTAACATGATTTCCCTTTCCCGCCGCCACACTCGATCATCCCATTTTTGCGCAAGCATTACGGTTCTGGTGATCCTTGCTGCAACTTGCCCGTCCTGGGCTGTATTGCCGTTTGTGCTTTCCACAAATTCCTCAGGAAACCTTTCTGCAGGAAACACGTGGGTTGGGAGTGGCACGATTCAATCGAATGTTATCCCGACATCCTTCACGGCGAATGGCCTGCAAAACCCCGTTTTGATTTCAGGTTTCTCATCCGGCAATCTGACGATTGTCACGGGCAATTTATTTCCGGCTGCGACCCCGCCACCAGGTGGTAGGTTCTACAACACAACCGGGGTAAGTCACCGCCTTGCACTGACAGGGGGTGGAACGGCCAATCTTCATGTCGCCAATTCGGCAAGCTTTGATGGAGGAGATTTGCTGTTTAATAGTGTTGGGCTTTCGGGATTTTCAGGGAATGTCACAAAGATTGTTTGGACAATTGATTACACCTTGCCGATTGCAGGAAGGAATGACACCACCACGGGTCTGGACAATCGTCCCATGGGGGCAGCTTTGGGTCTGGTTAATGCCGGTTCCGGACTTACTCCAAGCCAATATGCTGTCACCATGACTTTGGGAGGTGTCTCCTCAGACGCAGATTCCAATGGAACGTTCACCCCCGGAGTTCCCGCAAACGCCAGACCCTTTGCTTCGGCGGGATGGGCTGGAACCAGCATTTCGCAAGCCGGGGCCACGACCTTCTCCACGGACGCAGGTTTTGATGGCACAGTGCCTCTTGGTAACTCCAGCACCAACTTTTTGTTGATCCGAGGCTATGATGTCAATGGCTCGGGAAATAATTATACAGTCGCAGATTCCAATCTGGTTTATGTCAAATCTGTCACATTCGAAATCACTCGAATCGGTGGAGGAGCGTTCGCTGCAAATACCGCCTTCACAATTTCCATGGATGGCCAGCAATACACCAACGTGAACAATGCCATCCCTGAGCCTTCGGCAGGAGTTTTATTGGGGCTGGCCACGATTGGCGCCCTGCTGGGGTGGAGACGCTGCCGGGCCGCCTGATGGTCCAGGCGGTTAAGGCGTGACGCCAGAATCGCAAGACCGCGGTGAGCTTGTGGCGAATGGGCCTCCCACCAAGCCACCATCCATTCCTGCCTATGGCCTCTCTTTTGCCATCCTCTTGGCGGCTGTTGCTGTTATTTACGGCCAGACCTTGTGGTTTGATTTTGTTCCCTACGATGACCCTGCGATTGTCACGGGCAATGGTTATGTCGCTCCGGGGTTGACGTGGAAGGGCATTGTCTGGGCTTTCACGTATCGGGATGGCCATGCCGGGCTGGCTCACGGTGGGGTCGAAAATCTTTGGCATCCCCTGACATGGCTTTCTCACATGCTGGATGCTCAGATTTTCGGGATCGAGCGGGCGGGGGGTCATCATTTCACAAATGTGCTTTTGCACGCCCTCAATGCCTTTTTGGTGTGTGTTTTTGTGCGGGAACTGACCCGTTCCGGACCTGCGGCCCTTGTGGCCGCCCTGCTTTTTGTGGTTCATCCCTTGCGGGTCGAATCCGTCGCATGGGTCAGCGAACGAAAAGACGTTCTGAGCGGGCTGTTTTTTTTCTTGTCCCTGATCTTTATCCTTCGTGGAAACCGGACGGCCGGTTTTGCCGCGTATCTGGCAGCGATGATGGGAAAACCCTCCACGGTCGTGCTGCCGGTGATTGCCATGCTGGCGCTGGGCTGGCGCGATGGCGAGCGGGCCTGGAGCATTGGTTTTTGGCGGGATCGATTGATGATGTGGCGGTGGTGGTTGGGTGCCGGTTTGGCGGTTGCACTTGCGACGATCTTTTTTCAAGGCAAAGGCACACATGCCGAGTTGATGGGGAATCTGCCAATCGAAACCCGGCTGCTAACCCTTGGAACAGGGCTTCTGTTTTTTGTCTGGAGATCGATTGTCCCTTGGGACCTGACGTTCCATTATGTCTATCCCCCCGGAATCGCGCTGATCCACTGCTTGTCATGGGCCATTGTTGCCGTGTTGCTCCTCTCACTCTGGTTTTATAGAAAATCCCATCCCAATGTGTTTTTTTCCGGTGTGTGGTTTCTGGTCTGTTTGTTGCCTTCCTCCGGGATTGTTTATGTGGGCACAAGCTTCACGGCGGATCGCTACACCTACCTGGCACTCACCGGGGCGTTTGCCATGATTGGGCTATGGACCGCTCAGCAAGGCCAATATCGTGTGCTCCGATACGGAATCATCGGACTGGGCCTGGTGATGATGTCATGGCTCTCCTTCAAACAATGCACAACGTGGCGTAATGGTTGGACCCTGTTTGCCCATGCGGTGGACGTTCAGCCAAGAAATTCGGTCGCTCTGGGGAATCTTGGAGGAATGTACCAACAAGCCGGCAACCACGAGGAGGCTATGACCCTCTACCGGCGGGTCTTGGCGCTTTATCCTTCGGATGCGATGGCATGGTTTAATCTGGGCAACAGTCTGCGAGATACCGGCGACACGCCGGGGGCGGTGGAGGCCTTTCGAAAATCCACAGAAGCCCGCCCCGGCTTTTCAAATGCCTGGCGCAATCTGGGATTGATGCTCGCTTCCGGCGAACCGGCAGTCGCTGACCCCCTCGGTGCCAGAAAAGCTTTCCGTCAAGCCGTGACGACCTCCAACAACCGGGATCCCATCGCCATCCTGCTGTTGGCAGACGCAGAATTCCAACTGGGCCAAACCGATCAGGCTGCGAAATGGATCAAAGCCTTGGAAAACTTCCAACCAACCGACCCGCAGGTCATGCAACATCTCTCAAAGCTGCGCGAAAAGGTGAAGTTCTCAAAGTAGAGGAAACGCAGCGCTTTCGACAGGAGTGCTTCCTATTTCTGCTATGGACGGCAGACAGATCAACCTTCCACCAAAAAGCGGAAGGCCCGGTCCTGGAAGCCTGGCAATCCTTCATGACCAAAGTCGGGATAGATCGCAGCGTCTTTTTCGGTGGTGAGATTGTTGTAAACCGCAAATTGGGTTGAGGGCGGGCAGATATTGTCCATCAGAGTGAGCGCCATGAGAACTTTGGCTTTGATCCGTGGGGCAAGATGGTGCACGTCGATGTAACCAAGCGTTTCGAAAATTTCTTCGCGACGAACTTGGAGAGGGTCAATCGCCCGCAGGAATGTCCGTAATTCACTGTAAGCATCCTTCGCAAGATCCATTTCCCAAACGCGCTGGTAGTCGGACAGAAACGGAAACAAAGAAACACAGCGGGTGATTTTTGGCTCCAACGCCGCACAGGCTATGGCAAGGCCTCCGCCCTGAGAGCCTCCCATGCAATAGAGTTCAGTGGATTCCGGGAAACTTGCGACCACACGGGCCAGTTGAACTGTGTCCAAAAAAATCTGACGGAAGAGCATCTTTTCCGGGGAATCATTCAGTCCCCGGATGATGTGCCCGTGGTGGGTGTTTCCTTTAACCAAACCGGCATCCTCGCTTCGTCCGGCTTGCCCGCGACAATCAAGGGCAGCCACGGCAAAGCCTTCCGAGACATACGAAAGCTTGTCATTCCAGTCCCCGCTGGAGCCGGTATATCCATGAAACTGCAAAACGGCAGGTGCGGGTTTGGCCGGCTGGCGGGGGCGGAGGTATTTTGCATAGATGCGGGCGCCTCCCACCCCGGTGAAAAACAAATCAAAAGTCTCGGAATTGCGGCTGCCAATGGCATCGACAGAGATCAATTCCGCCTCGGGAGGCGTGGCGTCAAGTTCGTCAATTGCCCGGCTCCAATACTCATCGAAGTCAGAGGGCTTGGGGTTGATCCCGCGATAATTTTGAAGCTCGGATAAGGGTTTGTCTAAAACAGGCATAAAAAACTTCCTATCTGATCCACAAACTTCCGACAAGAGAAGCCTCTCGTTTCTTGCCAAATCAGCCCCGTTCTGAAACGTTCGGCCATGCCCTCACGTCCCCTCAGCTCTGGATACCCCGGTTCGCGAAACGGGCGACGCAAAAAAGGCGGCTCCGCCGAAATCTGGAATGTGGTGAACCGGATTTTGACGTTTCTGGTGATTGCAGGATTTCTGGTCATGCTTGCTCTCTGGTTCTATCCCGAAGTCCAGAAGCGCAATGCTCTCGCTGCCGACCTGGAGCAAAAAACGGCAGACCTTTCCAAGGAACAACTCCTCCGGAAACAACGCGAACGTGAGAAATTCCTCCTCGAAAATGATCCGGATTATATTGAAGCCATCGCCCGGGATCGTCTGGACCTCATGAAAGAAGGAGAAACCATCTTCCGGTTGGATGGGAAAACCGCAGAAGAAGTCCCGCCTGCTCTGGCTCCCAAGCGCTGAGATTTTCATGGCAACCATTCTGATCCCCGCCCGCTGGGCCTCCACCCGTTTTCCCGGCAAACCGCTGGCCCTCATTGCCGGGAAACCTCTCGTCCAACATGTCTGGGAAAAATGCAGCCGCTCGAAATTGGCGTCACGGATTATTATTGCCACCGATGACATGCGGATTGCCGAAGCGGCCTTTGACTTCGGGGCCGAGGTCGCCCTCACAAAAAGCAACCACCCCAGCGGAACGGACCGGGCGGCAGAAGTGGCAGTTTTGCTCACAAGGGAACGGGTCCTCGTCAATGTCCAAGGCGATGAACCATTTGTGCAACCCACGCTGATTGACCGGTTGATTCGCGAATTCGAAAGCGATCCACGGCTTGAGATGGCCACGGCAGCCAGCCCGATCCAAAAAACCTCCGAGTTCCTCGACCCGAACGTCGTCAAGGTTGTCGTCGATCGCTCAGGCAATGCCCTCTACTTCTCGAGAGCTCCCATCCCCGTGGATCGAGACGGAGAGGGGGGTATCCCGGGCCTGCGTCACCATGGCATTTACGCCTATACCAAAAAATTTCTCCTTCAATTCGTGACCTGGAAACCCACCACACTTGAGAAATTGGAGAAACTCGAACAACTGCGGGCCTTGGAACATGGCACCATGATCCGTGTCCTGAAAACCAAACACGGCTCACCGGGAATTGATACACCGGAACAAGCCGAAGAGGCCGCTCGCCTGCTTGGTCAATAACCGATCACTGTTAACCGGAAAAATCGCGGCTAAGTGAGAGCTTTTCGATTCGCTTATCTGCGTTGACGGCGAAGTAGCATCAAAGCCCCAATCCCCAGGAGGCAAACAACCGACGGCTCTGGAATGACGGATATGCTGCCGTTGATATCAAACGCGTCGGTAGACCAGGAGAGACCAGGGTCAAGGGCGGCGTTGGTGAAATCAAAAAAGACATTGCCCACGTCAAACATCCCGGCATCCACAATTTGGAAAGTCTGCCCCAGGGACGGAACAAAAAGTCCGATGAGGGTTACGCGAATCGTTCCCCCATCGCTTTCGAACGCGCCTGTTGCGAGTTGATCGTATTCGGTTCCCACAAGCTGACCTCCAATCTCCATGTCCAGGATTGAACCCGTCTCGAGTTTTGTGGTCCCGGTGACAGTCAGGATTCCGGGGGAATTGCCGGGAGCAACCACTCCGCCGCTATAAACGCTCAAACTGCCCTCCAAGGTTCCAGCACCTTGAAGGATTCCATTATCGAAAACGCTGAGCACTCCGCTGGACAGAAGGGCCTGATTCACAATTCCCACACCGACCGCCCCGCCAATGACCGATTCATTAGCGCTGACCACCGAAATCACCGAATCGCTTTTCCAAAGTTGGATTTTCTCACCAACAAGAAGCTGAGAGTCCTCCAAGACCTCAACCCGAGCCAATCCACCTGCTGCCGTGTCAGAGCCGCCAACAAAAAGGGCCCTGTCAAGCTGGACCAGGCTCCCATTGCCGCCTGTTACAGAAACTTCTCCTTCGGAGCCTGCGTTGCGGGCAATCTCCATGTCGCGGGCCACGAGCACCCCACCCGAGTTGATGGCAGCGGTGCCCTTGCCCACATACCCTATGATGACATCGCTTCCCCCATCCGCTTCATACCGGCCTTGGTCAGAAATATTTAAGATTCCCTCACCACTGATGTTGCCAAGGATCAGGGCCGAGTTGGTGGGAGAGGCTCCCGGACCCGAGTTGACCGTCGCGAGGCCGGCAATGGTGAGTTCCCCATTGCCCTCATACCCGACAGTGATCTGATTGGTGGTGGTGAGTGAGGAGCCACCATCCCCAAAAGCAGAGACCTCCAGGGAACCATCGCTGCCGGCTCTCTCTCCGAGAATCACCGAGGAAAAATTCCCAACTGTGATCACATTGACATGGCTTTGAAAACCCATGGTCACGTCTCCCGTGCCATCATATCCGATGCGGAGGAACCCGGTGAGATCCCACTCGGTGAATGTGGTCGAAAGCGAGCCGGTGGAGGATCCCGTGAAGCCAACGTTGAAGGAAGCCGTTGTGGCGTCAACATCCGACATGCTGAAAGATCCCGTGCTGTTAGCGCCAAACCCAACCGTGGCATTCCGTGCCTGAACATAATCGGTGGCTGTCAACTCGATCGAACCATTGGAGTTTGCGCCCTGCCCGACATAAACCCGATCCGTGGAAACATTGGATCGTTGAGTGACATCCATCCCCGTCGAGGACAGAAGGGATCCCGTTCCGCCGGCATCCCCGACCACAAGGTTTCCGGAAACCGAAAAATCCGCACCCTGGAGATTCACAATGCCGTTCGATCCCAGACCACTCCCCACTGTCAAAGTTGCGGATTGAAAAACTGTTTGTGCGCTCATGTTGGAGGTTGTCACGTCCAACTGTCCTGTCATTCCTGCCGAGCCGCCCACCAGTGTGTTGGTGGTCACAAGCAACGAGGCCTCACTGAATACATTCAAAAATGGTGTGTTGTCAGGGAGGTTCCCGCTGATGTCCAACGCATTGATACTGGCGGACGCAGACGCCAGTTCCACATCTCCGAAACCAATCACCACATTGTCTGTGAGAACCGGAAGGACATTCCCGGACCAGTTTGTGTCTCCCAGAGTCTCGGTAAACCAGTTGGTATCAAGATCCCCCTCCCATGCGACTTGAGAAAACCCGCGGTCCGAATGCAAAAAGCACCATATTGCGAGAGTGAGAGGGAGGACGTTTTTCATGATACCGGTTACGTAGTAGGAATACTCCTATGTCTAGTCAACCCTCTTTTGAGAAATTCCTGGCCCAAACGTGGTTCCAGCGATTTTTAGGCAACCTTTCACACGAAACTGCTTGCCACCGGTTGTGCGCTTGAGATGCTGGGCGGTGAAATATGTCTGACACCATCATCACATCCATCATTGCACGCCAAATTTTAGATTCCAGGGGTAACCCCACGGTTGAAGCCGACGTTGAACTCGCCGGCGGAGCCATCGGACGAGCCGCCGTCCCCAGTGGAGCTTCAACCGGCGAGCACGAGGCCGTCGAACTCCGTGATGGGGTTAAGAACCGCTATCTGGGCAAAGGTGTCACCAAAGCGGTTGGCAACGTCGCCAAATTTCTTGCGCCCGAACTGGTGGGCTTTGATGCACTTGATCAGGTCTCGGTCGACAAGCGCATGCTCGCCATTGATGGCACACCAACCAAAAAGAAGATTGGCGCCAATGCGATTCTGGCTGTTTCTCTCGCCACGGCAAAAGCGGCCGCCCAGCAAATCGGACAACCGCTTTTCCGCTATCTCGGTGGGCCCAACGCGAAGGTCCTGCCTGTTCCCATGATGAATATCGTCAACGGTGGTGCCCACAGTGATGCGCCGATTGATTTTCAGGAATTCATGATTGTCCCCAAGGATTTTCCGACGTTTTCGGAAGCCCTTCGTGCCGGCACAGAAATTTTCCATGCGCTTAAAGGCGGCCTCAAAAAACGCGGCCTTTCCACCGCCATTGGGGATGAAGGCGGGTTTGCCCCCGTTTTTGCTTCCGCGGAAGATGCTCTGGACACCATTGCCGCAGCCGTCAAGGCCGCCGGGTACAAGTTTGGAAGTCAGGTCTTTATTGCCCTTGATGTGGCCGCCAGCGAATTCTACGACGCCTCCAAAAAATCTTATGTCTTCAAAAAATCCGATGGCTCCAAGCGCACTGCGGCCGAGATCGTTGAATACTACAAAAAGCTTGTTGCCAAATACCCGATCATTTCCATCGAAGACGGATGTGATGAAAACGATTGGGCCGGATGGAAACTCCTCACGGATGCAATTGGCGACAAAGTCCAACTGGTCGGAGATGACCTCTTTGTCACCAATGTGGATTTCCTCCGCAAGGGCATCGACAGTGGTGTGGCTAACTCGATCCTCGTCAAAGTGAACCAAATCGGTTCCCTCACCGAGACCTTCGATGCCATCGAACTCGCCAAGGAACATTCTTACACCGCCGTCATCAGCCACCGCTCAGGCGAAACAGAAGATGCCACCATCTCCGACATCGCCGTGGCCACCAACGCGGGTCAAATCAAAACCGGTTCTCTTTGCCGCACAGACCGCGTCGCTAAATACAATCAGCTCCTGCGCATCGAGGAACTCCTCGGCGACAACGCCGTCTACGGCGGAAAGATGCGGTGATTGAATTCTGAGGTGGAGCTGCGCGGCGCACGGGAAATCCTGCGCCTCGGCTGGCTCCTCCTCAAGCGACGGTCGGCGAGGGACCGCCAACCCCTACCAGCAGAGGACGCTCCGCGCGTGCGCAAGCTCCTGCTTTTTAGGGTAGGGCGCGGCAGTCCCTTGCCCGCCGACTTCCTTGTTTTCTGCGACGGACGTCCCTGTCAAGGCGTCCCTATTGCAATTTTCGAAACGCTTCGCGCAGGTCGTGCCGTCCTTACCGCCCTTGAAAGTAAGCAAGTCCTGACGCCACACGATCCACATCCGGCAGTCCTTCCAGGAGATCAGCGATGGCATCCCACTTTCCGCTCACGAGCGCCTCGCGGGCATGCTCGGGGAGGGTGGCAGGGAAGTCCATGTCAGCAACGGTGAGTTTGTTTTCCAACAGATCCAACGTGATCAGCACCGCCGGGTCGGCTTCAATCAGGCCGGCCACCGAGCGGATATCGGCCCCGGACATCACAGCGCAGGGCATGCCAAGGGTGGTGGAATTTCCAAAGAAAATTTCGGCGAAACTCTCCGCGATCACAGCACGGAATCCAAAGCGATACAAAGCCTGGGGTGCATGCTCGCGGGAGCTGCCGCAACCGAAGTTGGACCCGGAGAACAGAAACCGGGCACCAAGGAATCGTGGATCGTTGAGAGGATGGGGTTTTTCGGAGCCGTCCTCGGCCCGGCGTTCATCGTAATACGTGAATTCGCCGAGCCCATCAAAGGTCACACATTTCATAAAACGTGCAGGAATGATGCGGTCGGTGTCGGTGTCATCGCCGGGCACGTAAACGCCGCGTCCGGTGACTTGAATGATTTTGTCGAGAGCCATAAGAATGAATTAGTTGACGTTGAAGACCTCGCGGGCATCGGCAATTTCGCCGGTGATGGCAGCGGCAGCGACCATGAGGGGGCTCATCAGGACGGTGCGTCCGGTGGGACTGCCCTGACGGCCTTTGAAGTTACGGTTGCTGGAGCTGGCGCAGAGTTGGTCTCCGACGAGTTTGTCGGGGTTCATACCAAGACACATCGAGCAACCGGCACCCCGCCAATCAAATCCAGCTTCGCGGAAAATTTCTGCAAGACCCATTTTTTCGGCCAGCGTCGCAACGCCCTGGGAGCCGGGAACAACGATAGCCTTGATGCCGGACTTGACCTTGCGGCCTTTCAGGTGACGCGCAACTTCGGTGAGGTCACTCAGGCGGGCATTGGTGCAGCTCCCCAAAAAAACCACATCCACCGGTGTGCCTTTGATCGGCTTGCCGCCCTGAAGTTTCATGTGAATCAGAGCCTCTTCCGCCGTGCTGCGATCCTTCTCGGGCAAGTCGGAGGGCACCGGCACATTTTCATCGATAAAAATGGCCTGGCCGGGATTGATCCCCCACGTCACCGTCGGGGCAATATCCTCCGCTCGAAAATTGACAATGTCGTCATAAACAGCATCCGGATCCGAGGCAAAAGAGGCCCAACGAACCACGGCGTCATCCCATGCCACGCCTTGAGGGGAATAAGGACGTCCCTTGAGGTAATCGAAGGTGGTCTTATCGGGATTCACGTACCCGACCCGTGCCCCGCCTTCAATGGACATATTGCAAACAGTCATCCGTTCTTCCTGGGTGAAGGCGTCGAAGGTCGAGCCACCATATTCGTAGGCGTAACCAAGCCCGCCATTCACGCCAAGCTTACGGATGATGTGAAGAATGACATCCTTGGAATAAACCCCGGGTGCGAGTTTCCCGTCCACGTTGATTCTGCGGACTTTGGGTTTGCGAATGGCCATCGTTTGCGTGGCGAGAACATCGCGAACCTGGCTGGTGCCGATGCCGAAGGCGATGGCTCCAAACGCCCCATGGGTGGAGGTGTGGGAGTCGCCGCAGGCGATGGTCGTGCCCGGTTGAGTGATTCCCTGTTCGGGGCCAACAATATGCACAATTCCCTGCTGCCCGCTTGGCAGATCAAAAAACTTCACGCCGGCTTCCTCGCAGTTGCTGCGAAGGGCCTTGATCATTTCATCCGCCAGGGCGTCCGAAAACGGTTCCTCGCGCTCATCCGTGGGGACAATATGATCCACGGTCGCAAAGGTGCGGTTCGGGAATTTCACTTTCAGACCGAGATCCTTGAGCATGCCGAAAGCCTGCGGGCTGGTCACCTCATGGATGAGGTGGGTGCCTATCAGAAGCTGCGTTGATCCATTCGGCAACTCTCTCACCGCATGCGCAGCCCACACTTTATCCAACAACGTCTTGCTCATAAATTGACCCAGCACTATGGAGGTTCCGTTTCGGTAATGCAAGAACCCCGTTTCGCTTGCAAATCAAGGCATGCAAAAAGGTTGAACTCCGAATTCAAGGAAGATACGGTCACACGCTTTCATCCCTACCCCAATGAGCAACAATATTGAGTCCCATCTCGTCGAAAAACGCGTTTTTAAACCCGCCAAAGATTTTTCCAAAAAGGCACGGGTCGGCTCGCTGGCCGAGTATAAAAAAATCCACGCAGCCTCGATCCGCAACCCCTCCAAATTCTGGGCGGGAGAGGCCTCGGATCTTTTGTGGCAGAAAAAATGGACGAAGGTTCTGGATTGGACGCCCCCCTTCGCCAAGTGGTTTGTGGGTGGTAAAATCAATGCCAGCGAGAACTGTCTGGATCGTCATTTGACGGGCACCCGACGGAACAAGGCCGCCATCATTTGGGAAGGTGAGCCCGGTGAGCGCCGGACAATCACCTATCATCAGCTCCACCGCGAGGTTTGTGTTTTCGCGAATATTCTCAAACGCAATGGGGCAAAAAAAGGTGACCGGATTCTGATCTATATGCCTCTCATTCCAGAAGCCACCGTTGCGATGCTGGCTTGCGCAAGGATCGGGGCCATTCACAATGTGGTTTTTGGCGGGTTCAGCAGCGAAAGTATCAAGGACCGCATCCTGGACAGTGGAGCCACGCTTGTTGTCACCGCGGATGGCGGCTACCGCCGCGGGCAGATCGTCACGCTCAAGCAGAACGTGGATCATGCGCTGGAAGGAAACAAAACGGTTCGCAAGGTCATCGTTTTTCGCCGAACCAACATCGACATCCACATCCAGGAAGGACGCGACGTCTGGTGGCACCGCGAAGCCGAGTATGTGAGCGCCAATTGCCCCGCCGAGGCCCTCGACAGCGAGCATCCGCTCTTCATCCTTTACACAAGCGGCTCCACAGGCAAACCCAAGGGCATCCTTCACACCACGGGCGGTTACCTCACGGCCGCAAACTCCACCACGAAGTATATCTTCGATTTGCGTGAAGATGATGTCTATTGGTGCACGGCGGACGTCGGATGGATCACCGGACACACCTATTTGACCTACGGTCCGCTGGCGGCCGGGGCCACGGTTCTTATGTATGAAGGCGCTCCCAACTGGCCCGAGCCGGACCGGTTTTGGAAGATTGTGGCCGAGTATGGGGTCACCATTTTATACACGGCCCCCACCGCCATTCGCGCCTTCATCAAATGGGGCAATGAGTGGCCGGAGAAACACGACCTTTCCTCCCTGCGTCTGCTTGGTACGGTGGGAGAACCCATCAACCCCGAGGCCTGGATGTGGTATCACGAAAAAATTGGTGCCGGTCGATGCCCGATCGTGGACACCTGGTGGCAAACCGAGACCGGAGCCCACATGATCACTCCTTTTCCCGGCGCAACGCCCCTGAAACCCGGAACCGCAACCCTCCCGTTTTTTGGGATTGATGCCGCCATCGTCGATGATGATGGAAAGGAAGTCGGCCCCAATGAGGGCGGAAAACTCGTCATCCGCAAGCCCTGGCCGTCCATGCTGCGCACGATTTACGGCGACAAAGCCCGCTACAAAAAACAATACTGGAGCGAGGTGAAGGGGTGTTATTTCACAGGAGATGGGGCCCGGCGTGACAAGGATGGCTATTTCTGGATCGTGGGCCGGATCGATGATGTCTTAAACGTGGCCGGTCACCGGCTTGGAACTGCCGAAGTGGAAAGTGCTTTGGTCTCCCACGAGGCCGTCGCGGAGGCTGCTGTGGTTGGTCGTCCTGATGAGATCAAGGGCCAGGGCGTCGTGGCGTTTGTGACCGTGAAGACTGGTGTTCAAGCCACCAAGGAATTGGCAGAAAAACTCCGCAAACATGTGGCTGCAGCGATCGGCCCGATTGCCAAACCCGACGAAATCCGGTTTGCCGATGGCCTTCCCAAAACGCGGAGCGGAAAGATCATGCGCCGCCTGCTCAAGCAGGTGGCCGCAGGAACCACCATCACCGGGGACACAACCACTCTCGAAGATTTCAGTGTCCTCGCGAAGCTGAGAAATTCCGACGAATAGACGGCTCTGCCAAAAGACTGACGGCTTCGCCGTGTGGGATTGTCATCGCGCTCGGAGATCGCGATCCACCAGGGTTTGGCGCGGCAGCGCCGGTGGATCGGGCACTCCGCTGCACGATGCCAACCCCATGCGGCGCAGCCGCCCAATTTTTTCTTACAACGTGTGGCCCATCTTCTTCTTTTTGGTGGCCAGATAGCGGGCGTTGTGGCGATTGGGTAAGGAAATAATCGGGAGTTGTTCAACAATCTCCAGATTGTGCCCTTCCAGTCCCACAACCTTGCGGGGGTTATTTGTCAGGAGCCTGATTTTTTTGACCCCAAGGTCCGCGAGAATCTGCGCTCCCAAACCATAATCCCTCAAGTCCATCGGAAATCCCAGCCGCTCATTGGCTTCGACGGTGTCCAAACCCTCCTCCTGGAGTTTGTAAGCATGAATCTTGGGACCAAGCCCGATCCCACGGCCCTCCTGACGCATGTAAACCAGCACGCCCACTCCGGCTTCTTGAATTTTTTTCATGGCGTGGTGAAGTTGGGATCCGCAATCACAGCGCCGCGACCCGAAAACGTCACCTGTGAGACACTCGCTGTGAACACGAACCAGCACCGGTTGCTCGGGGTTGATCTCACCTTTCACAAGAGCCAAATGGTGGGCCCCATCCACTTTTGACAAGTAGAGGT
Source organism: Terrimicrobiaceae bacterium (assembly GCA_041738805.1). GTDB lineage: Bacteria > Verrucomicrobiota > Verrucomicrobiia > Chthoniobacterales > Terrimicrobiaceae > JAJTZA01. The sequence continues at coordinate 49,544 of JBGSPC010000196.1, forward strand.
AGAGGTCAAAGTCCCCGAAGTCGGTGGGCATCACAATCTTCTGTTCCCGTTCGACCAGTCGTTCACGAGTGCGGCGGTAGGCGATGAGGTCCTCGATGCAGCACATTTTTAAGGAATGCTTTTTCGCAAATCTGCGCAGGTCGGGAAGTCTGGCCATGGAGCCATCTGGGTTCAGGATTTCACAAATCACGCCCGACGCATCCAACCCTGCCAGCCTGGCAAGGTCGGCAGCGGCTTCAGTATGACCCGCCCGTCGAAGCACTCCCCCGGGTTTGGCTTGCAGCGGGAAAATATGACCCGGCTGCACAAGGTCTGAAGGAGCCGCCGCGGGATCGGCCAGGACCTTGATCGTGGCAGCCCGGTCCCGGGCACTGATTCCTGTCGTGACGCCGCAGGACGCATCCACGGAAACGGTGAAGTCGGTTTTGTAGATTTCACGGTTATGCGCCACCATGCGCTGAAGTCCCAATTGGCGCGCCCGCTCCTCAGTGATGGGGACACAAATCAGCCCTCTCGCATGGGAGGCCATAAAATTCACAGTTTTTGCTGTCGCCTTGGAAGCCGCTATCACAAGGTCCCCCTCATTCTCCCGGTCCGAATCATCCGTCACAATCACCATGTGCCCCCTCCGAATCTCTTTGAGAATCTCGGGGATTGGAGAAAAGGGCGATTTAGTCATAGGGCCAGCATGCCACTCTTGCCACTCAACGTGCAAAAGAATTTGAAATTGCGGAGACAATTCGGCGGGTCCGGCGAACCGCACCCTACCCATTGAGGGAGGCTTGCGCCAGGCGCGAAGCGTTTCGAAAAAAGATGGTAGGGAAGCCTCGCCGAGGCGTCCGTCGCGTGATGGGATAATTCGGCGGGTCCGGCGAACCGCACCCTACCAATTGAAGGAGGGTTGCGCCAGGCACGCAGCGTTTCGAAAAAAGATGGTAGGGAAGCCTCGCCGAGGCGTCCGTCGCGTGATGGGATAAATC
>JBGSPC010000223.1:0-2359 GCA_041738805.1 Terrimicrobiaceae bacterium
TTCCTGCGCGAAGGGGCCCCACACCTCAACAGTTTTACTAACTCTCTCAATTCGACAAATTTCACGGGGGGGCTTAATGCCACGATCTATCTTCAAAAACTGGCTGCCAACGCCAAAGACTACATTGACACCGACTCGCAACCCACACTGATCGATCGGGATACCTATGCGGTTCGCCCGCCCGAGGAGCCTACCGAGGGAATCGAGCCGCTGGGTGGGGGGACTGCGGGACCGAATCCTTTGGTTGCGTTCGGTAAAGAGAACGTTCCCATGCTTCAGGAGTATGCCGTGCACGCAAAACTCAAAGAAATGAACCCGCGCGGGTGGAGCGGTGCCAGGGGAACCGCTACTTTTCGCTTCACTTACGACCACTACTTTGAGTTTTGGAACATGGGGACCAAGGACATCTATATCACCAACGCACCGCCCGGAGCCGTGGAACTGGGGGACAGTGCCTTCCTGCTTCTCTACAACCAGCCTTCCTTTCTGAGCCCATTCGCGGGGGCTAACACCCCTTCGCCGCCGATTCCGGAGGGACGCCCGATCAAAGTGCCGCTTAACACAGTGACAAACTTGGTGTTTCCAGCAGGTCGTCCGGTGGTTTTAACGACAGCCCCTCCCGATGAGCAGAACCCAGCCCTAATTCAGGGAGGAGCCTCGGTTTATACCCTGCCGGTCCAGAACTCGGATCGCGAGTTCGCTGGAACGACGCGTGATTCATCTTCGTACAAAACCAAAGGAGCTAGTAATGAGGATCTATTCAATAATACCTATAGAGTTTTGCTGTACGCACGTACAACTTCCGACTTGAGCCACGACTATGAGAGCTGCGTGATCCTCGGAACGCACCTGGGTTTACTCGATAGCCATTGTGCCCTTCCGATTGTCCGGCCCGGCAGCGGCTATTCCATCGAGGTGAGCTATCAAACCGTGGACCGCCTGAACAGTGACCAATATTTCGTCCGCGGCGGATCGTTGCGGGGCAATTCGGGCCAACAAGCCGGGCCCCAGGGCGACACAGGCGACCCAAGATCCCTGAACGAGCAACTCTTCATGCAGATATATGAGAGCGGCAGCACTCCCGCCCAGACCCGGTTTTACAGCTCTTCCCTCGACAATGACGACGTTCCTGCTTCCAGTACCATCGGAACGCTGAATGCGAACTATGTTACAACCTCCAACTGGGCTGACTTCTCCACGAATAGTGCTTTCTCAGGGACGGCCAACGCATTCGTGCGGGACGGTCCCATGGTGACCATTGGTGAGTTCGGGAACCTTTACGATCCAGCGCGGGTGCTCGGCGACGGAGCGAGCATGGAGAGGGCACGGGGTGGCGGGCGGACGTTCAAAATTGGGCAGTCGGATCGGTTCAATTCCTCCACAAACCGCGCGGGACTCTGGGACGGGAATCAGACGAGTGCAAGCAGGACCTGGGCTGCTTGGCGGCTGGCCGACCTTTTCGACGTTTCCGATTCCACAGAAATCCCCGGGGCGATCAATCTCAATGGAGCCACGCGGGACAACGGGCTCGCGCTACAACAACTGCTCGAAGGCTTCCGCTTCGGAAGCGAACCCGGCACTCCCCCAAATCTTGCCGGTGTTCTCATGAACACCAACCAGATCAAGGCGTTGCTCTCCTCCGTGACGAGCCGGATGCATGGCAACTCAACAAACACCGCAAACGACGATATGGTTTTCTGGGAGCGCGGTGAGATCTCCGAGTTGCCTGATTTCAACTCGGGCAACGCCCTGACCGGTCAGAATCTTGCCCAGAGCCTTGACCGTGGTCGGGAGGAGATCGTTCGGCGAGTCATCCAAGGGATAACCACCAAGGGAAACGCGTTTTCCGTGTATTGTGTCGGACAAGCTCTCGAAGTTCGCGGCGGGAAAGTCGTGTCAGTCGCATCAGCCAAGGAGCAGGCTGTCTTCAAATTCGAACTTGCAATCCCACCTCCAAACGACTCCTTCGATCCATCCGCACCACTTGAAGTTACTGAACGATTTCAGCCAATCACGAACTTCACCGTGCGAAAAATCCAATGAAAGCCCTGACGCCGAGAATCCTGCTTCCCTGCTTTATTTTAGCTATCGTAGCGGGTTGGGCACACCCCCAAACAGGGCAGCAAAATCCGACACCCGTTCCCGCTCAAGGCGAACCTGCGAAATTCTTTTATCTTCGCGTAAGGGTGATGGTATTTACTGGCGAACCAACAATCACGATCTCGGCTGCCGCCAAAAGCCAGGAAAAGATCGTGCTGCTTGAAGACTTTCGCGGGACGGCACCCGCAACTACATCGTACGAAGAAATATCCCTCCGGCAGCCCAATATAGAAATCAGCATGGATGGTACGCCTAAATC
>JBGSPC010000279.1:0-23306 GCA_041738805.1 Terrimicrobiaceae bacterium
TGCCCAGCCCTACCAACAAAGAGGCGCTTCGCGCTCGCGCCAGCTCGATTTTGGTGTGGTAGGGCCCGGCAGTCCCTTGCCCGCCCACTTTTTGCTTCTCCGAGCGAGGGCTTTCGCTCAACGCCGACAATCGCCCTCACCCACTTTTAATCACTCCCTATCTCTGCCCCCGCTTGATTCTTGCACGGGCGGGTGACCTGCCTACACTTTACCGGGTGAGTTTTCATGTGGTGCTTGTGGAACCTGAGATCCCGCCCAACACGGGCAACATTGCGCGGCTGTGTTTGGCGGCGGGAGCTGTGCTGCACTTGATCGAGCCACTCGGATTTTCCATTGATGAGCGAACCCTGCGGCGGGCTGGCATGGACTATTGGGAGCAGTGTGATGTGAGAACCTGGAAGTCGTTTGCTGATTTTCAACGGGATTCCGGGATTGCCCGTCTGTTCTTTTTGACAACCAAAGCGGAGTCCCCGTATTGGGGGGCCCGATTCCAGGATGGCGATGCCCTGGTCTTTGGGCGGGAGTCGCGGGGACTTCCGGAAAGCCTCCTCCATGCCAACAAACACTTCTGCCTGACAATTCCGATGGCCGCGCAAGCACGGAGCTTGAACCTTGCGACGGCGACGGGCATCGTCCTTTACGAAGCGATCCGCCAAATCCGATGTCCTCAGTAAATTCCCAACCGTCCGCCTACAAAGCCCATGTGCTGCCGTTTTTCCTGTTCATCGGGTTTTTGGCAGTGGTTCAATTTGTGGGCATGTTAGGGGAAGGCACGGGGATTCCCTGGCTCGCGGACCCGAAGTATTGGATTTATCCGCTGCAAACGGTGCTCTGCGCGGGGGTTCTCCTTTATTTCTGGAAGTGCTACGACTTTGGCAAAATTTCGTGGTTGGTGACCATCGTGGCAGCCCTTCTTTCGCTGGGGATCTGGATTTCTCCCCAATGGCTTTTCGGTGCCGCCCCGCGAACGGAGGGATTCAATCCGTCGGAAGTGGGTGACGATCCCTGGTTGGTGGGGTTCACTCTGGCCGCACGATTTGCACGGCTCGTGATCGTCGTTCCGCTGGTGGAAGAAATTTTCTGGCGGGGCTTCCTGCAACGTTACCTCGTGAACGAAAAGTTCACATCCGTGAAGTTCGGCACCTATTCGCACCTGTCATTTTTCGGAGTTGCGGGCGCCTTCATGCTTGTGCACTCCCCCAGCGACTGGCCCGCCGCGTTTGCCACAGGAATCCTTTTTGGGTGGGTGGCCGTAAAAACAAAAAGCCTTCTGGCCTGTGTGGTGGCTCACGCCATCACAAACCTCGGGCTCGGCATTTATATCGTCATGACAAAACAGTGGGGGTTCTGGTGAAAATCGGTTTTGCTCAAATCAACACAACGGTTGGTGACCTGGACGGCAATGCCGAAAAGATCCTGTCAGCATATCGAAATCTTTCCCAACGCGGTGCGGAGATTGTTATCACGCCGGAACTCGCTTTGACCGGTTATCCGCCACAGGATCTGCTGTTCAAGTCGCAGTTTGTGCCACGCAACTTGGAGGCTCTGAATAAAATTGCCGATGAAGTGAACGGGCCCGCACTGGTGCTTGGCTTTGTCAGTCTGCACGCGGGCCCCGCAGGACGACCATTTCGCAATTCGGCGGCCGTCCTCGAAAAAGGCAAACCGATCCGTCTGGTTCATAAGTCGCTCCTGCCAACGTACGATGTTTTTGATGAGGCCAGGTATTTTGAACCTGCCACGGAGAACATGCCCGTCGAGATTGCCGGCCGGCTCTATGGGATCACGATCTGCGAGGACATCTGGACCCCCGAACACCTTCCCCGTCCGCTTTATTCCCATGATCCCCTCACCCAGTTGGCCGCACACCATCCCGCTGCCATCTTGAATCTCAGCGCTTCCCCTTTCCAAATCGACAAACCGGCCCTTCGCCAAACCATGATTGCCGCTTTGTCAACAAAGCTGGGCGTGCCGTTTGCTTACTGCAATGCGGTCGGCGGAAATGACCAACTTGTGTTTGATGGCAACTCGCTTGCGGTGAGTCCTGACGGAGCGATCTGGCGGGGAGCGTCCTTTCTTGAAGAAGAATCGGTGATCGACCTTGGTGATCTCAGGGACCACGGATGTGAACCTCGTGAGTCCATGAAGGACCTTCATGATGCCCTCATCCTCGGGCTTCGTGATTATTTGAGAAAATGCGGTTTCCAACGATGCGTGCTGGGCCTCAGCGGGGGTATTGATTCTGCCCTGACAGCAACGCTCGCCGTCCGTGCCATCGGGCCGGACAATGTGACCGGCGTGCTCATGCCTTCCCAATATTCTTCGCCGCACAGCATCGAAGATGCCATTGAACTTGCAGAAAATCTGGGAATCCAAACCCTGACGATTCCCATTCAGCCCGCTTTTGAAGCCATGAAGGCGCAAATGCAGGACGCCTTCCATGGTCTTCCCGAAGACGCCACGGAAGAAAACTTCCAGGCCCGGTTGCGCGGAATGACCCTCATGGCGCTTTCCAACAAATTCGGCAGCCTGCTTCTGACGACAGGAAACAAGAGTGAACTCGCCGTGGGTTATTGCACGCTTTATGGAGATATGTGCGGCGGGTTGGCCGTGATCTCTGATGTCCCGAAAACCATGGTTTACGAACTGTGTGACTGGATCAATTCGCAAGAAGGTCCGATCATTCCACCAAACACGATTCTTAAGCCGCCAAGTGCTGAACTCCGGCCTGATCAAAAAGACCAGGACACCCTGCCTCCTTATGACGTGCTTGATGGAATTCTGAAATTATCGGTGGAGGACAATTTGTCGCGGGCAGAAATCAAAACACGCGGATTCGATCCGGAGATTGTGGATTGGGTCGTCCGCAGGGTTGATCTCAACGAATACAAACGGGAGCAAGCCGCTCCGGGGCTCAAGGTTACCGGACGGGCCTTTGGCATGGGACGCCGCATGCCGCTTGCTCAGAAGTTCAGCCATTAATCCGCGCTGAATCGTCATTCTGAGCCGCATTATGGCGGAATACATGTCGCTTCTTGACTCTCTCATGACTTCATCCACGCAAAGATTCACTATGGTTTATGGCGACATGACGTACCTTGATGGACAAATGAATCTCAAGAAAACGAATTTGACCGGTCCGGCGGGAGGCAAAGGCGGCCGGTGCTGATTTTTCTCAATGCCAGTGCGGCAACCTTTGGTCTTGGAATTGTCTACTTTTTGGCGGCCATTCCTGGAGGGACCGCTATGGGGCTCCATCCTTTTGTGGCTGCCATTTTTGCCTGGGCGGGCTACACGGCCATCGCTGCAGCGATGTTGGTGATTGGAACCCCCGCAAGAAATTGGATCCTCTCCAAACTCGGCAAGAAGGTGGAACCCGACCCCGGCAAACTCTTTTGGAGAGTCTGGCAGCGCTGGGGGATGCCCGGGTTGGGGTTGTTGGCGCCGGTTACCTGTGGCCCGTATTTTGCCGCATTGATCGCCTTGACGCTGGGCGAAAAACCTTCGCGTCTCATGTTTTGGATCGCTGTCGGCGTTGTTCCGTGGTGCATCCTGTTTGCAACTTTGACGATCCTGGGGATATCCGCAGTCGGGGCAAAACCGTAGCGCGGAGTCGAAGAAGCTGTATGCGGCTGAACCAAATCACAGAAATTTGGGGCCGCTGACACCGTCGCAAAGAATCACACTTCCTCCTCAAGGATCTGCCCGTGTTCCTTCAGCCAAGCCCGCGCCTTTTCGGTCGATGGGGCTTTGGCCCGGACGATGTTCCAGAAGCGCGGGGTGTGGTTGCCTTCGAGGAGGTGGGCGAGTTCGTGGACGATCTGGGCGGCGTAGGTAGGTGGATTGTTCACAAGTCAGGGAACGGAGTCGGGGTTTTGTTAGAGATTGTAAATCCGACGCAGGTTATCAAGCACCTCGGGCAAAGCCATGCTCGTGATCCCCAGCGACTTCAGGTCCGGGGTGTCTGCGACAATGCGCGACAAAGCCAAATTCAAATCCGTTTTTAGCGTAGCGGCCAGAGTAAGGCTAGACCCCCGATCCATCACGGCGAACAACCGGAAAATGTCGTTTTTGTGCTTCTTGATCTGTTTGGAGTCCACCTGCTGGCCTGCGGCTTTGCGATTTGAGAGATCCAGATAAGCGCGGGATTTCAGCGGAATGAGGCCCTCGGCCTTGAGCACGGAAAGGCCGTCTATGCTCGTCCTCCGCTCCATCACAAACTCATAGTAGTCGTCATTCAGAAGAATGGCGGAGAGGCTGGACACTTCCTCCTCGATCGGTATCGGCGTCAGCACAGCGCCGGGCCGTATGTCGAGCGCATCCGGCACCCTCGCAAACAGTTCCAGCATTTCTGGGAAACCCTTCACTTGGGGATCGTAGAAACGATAGAAAAGACGCTTCCCCGTGCTTTTTTGCTGATTCTCATACCGCCCCTGTTTGATGAATGCCCAGAACGCTTCGGCAAACTCGCGATCCAGAACCTCCACGCACAACACGATGTCGAGATCCTTGGTGACGCGGAACTCCCCGCCGAGTTCCTCCACACTGAGGCTCGCTGCCGTGCCACCGATCAAAACGTAGCGGTCTGAGAACGCGGCGAAGCGCTCCATAAATCGATCAAGTCCGTTTACCATGGCACAAGGTTAAGAAGTCGATCGATGGACATGTTTACACGCTCGTCAGGATGCCTTTGCATACTCAAGGCCAGGGAGAGAGGATCCACAAATGGTTTCTCAGCGAGCAACTTCGGGGCGTAGTGCCAAACCTCGAATTCCGCATGCGCCATGTCCTTCGACACGTCCGGGATGATCCGGATGTCTGAAGACTTCTGCAGGTGCTTCCACTCGCTACTGGTCACCGCCCACACGGCGCGTTGCGGAAATCCGAGATCTGTTTGCTCCGAGAGGGCAGTTTCTCCTGCTTGGAAGTCAAGGCCGGGAAACCATTCATCAAGATAAATGCGCTTCTTGACCGGGGAGCGCAAGACCGGCATGGCCTTGCTCCAAAGCTCTTTTCCTGTGACAAGGAAGCGATGCCGGGCGAACCGTCGCTCCCCCTGAACCTCCACGAATTCAAAGTGGCGCATTTCATCCAGCGCACGCGTCATCGTCATCTTGGTGTAGCCGAAGCGTTCCGCAAGACTGGCCCCCGTGAATTCGGCTTGAGGATCGATCCGCCGAAGTATGCAGGCCAATACAACCACCTGCCCCGGTAGCGATAGGTTCTCCACAGTCCGTTGCGCGACCTTGAAATTCTCCCGGAGATCCAGTCCCAGATCGGGCAAATACATCTGCAGACCAGGAACCAGAAACGGGGTCTTGTTCTCGATCAACCGTTTCCGGTCGTAAGAGCTGACGGATTCGAGAACGAACAGGCTCCGCAATCCGGTTTTCAGGTGGAGCCAATCCGACTGTTTTGTCATGGCCGCCGAAGTCGGTTTCTCACGGCGTATCTGCAGGCTCAGAAAAGTTACGCCCAGCAGCTCACAGCGGTCGATCTGGTAAGTTTCCGTGATGTGGAGGGGGAGGCTCTCCGCATCAGGAAAGCGGGAAAACGTCGCGTCAGCCCCGAGGATCTCCCGAATGTAGTCTATCACCTTAGTCTGAAAATTTCCCTTCACGAGTTGATAAGTAACGTCTTTTTTTCTATGTAACAATTAAAATGTTACTTGAAAACTTGCGCGTTACTTCCGCGGGGCAAGTCGGCGCGCAAGGGACGTGGCTTCTGAAACCTTGGAAACACTGTCTTGCCAAACACATCAGACGTCAATTTCGTCGTTTCCCTCGACATCAATTGACTGAAACCGTTAGCAATAAGGTTCGTGAAATCCCGCCGAGCCACATTCTTTTTGAGGTTATCCAGCACGCTGGGTCTTTGGGGCTTGATTGCGGCGTCGGTCGTGGCTGGAAGTGCCTATGGGTTTTTTGCGATTATTTTTCTCATGGCCCTCCTGGCACTTCGGGAGTATTTCGCGATGGTGAAGGTTCAGGGCACGCCGGTTTTCACTCTCACCGGCATGATCTGTGCGGCGGTTTACTTGCTCACAAGCTTCTTCCATCAAAAATATTATGGGCCAGCGGGATCCCCCGAATTGGAGATGGGCGTCATGGTGGCCTTCCTTTTTGTGGTTTTTGCCCGTCAAATGTGGCGGGTGGCAGCCGACCGGGAGCCTCTCGAAGCGGTGGCCTACACCGTTTTCGGCCTTCTTTATATTCCATGGTTGTTTAATTTTCTCACAAAGATCCTCTTCCTGGCTCCGCTTAACGAAGCCGGGGGAACCACTGGACAATACTACCTTCTGTATTTGCTGATTGTGACCAAATTCAGCGACATGGGGGCTTATGTGTTTGGCAGCCTGTTTGGCAAACATCCCTTTGCGCCCCACATCAGCCCGCAAAAAACCTGGGAAGGATTTTTTGGCGCACTGTTCGCATCCCTCCTGGGAAGTGTGTGGGTTTATGCGTGGATTCCAGACAAATTGTCAGCATTGCGTTTTGATGATGTGATTCTACTCGGCCTTTTGCTCGGTGCCGTGGCTGTGGTTGGGGATCTTGCAGAGTCGATCATCAAACGCAGTACGCAGTCGAAAGACTCCAGCAAGGTGCTTCCAGGCATCGGCGGCACCCTTGACCTGATTGACAGCGTCCTTTTCACCGCTCCGCTCATGTATTTCTATCTCCGGCTGGTGGCGGGAACAGGCGCTTAGCACCATGAGAAATGTCGTGATTCTGGGAGCAACAGGCTCCATTGGACGAAGCGCCCGCAAAGTGGCTGCAGATATTCCTGATCGCATGCGCATTGTGGGTATGTCCGCCCATTCCAATGCGGTGGAGCTTGCACAAGCATCGTCGGAATTTCCTCAAGCCCAAACCGTTCTCTCCGGCGGCCCAGCCGGCGCTGACGAACTGATCAGGCTCGCCACTCTGCCTGAAGCAGACCTGGTATTGATTGCCATTGTGGGAACGGGAGGGCTGCAACCCGCTCTGGCCGCCATTGAGGCAGGCAAAGACATTGCGGTGGCCAGCAAAGAAATCCTTGTGATGGCTGGAGAGATCGTGATGGCGGCTGCGGCGCGAAAAGGCGTCAGAGTGCTCCCGGTGGATAGCGAGCACAATGCCATTTACCAATGCCTTGAGGGAAGACCCTCTGATTCGATTTCCCGGCTGATTCTCACGTGCTCAGGGGGGCCATTCCGCCAGGCGTCCGTGGAGACGATCCAGCAGGCAACCCCCGCCCAGGCGCTAAGGCACCCCACCTGGTCGATGGGACAAAAAATCAGCATCGATTCCGCCACCCTTTTTAACAAAGGTCTGGAAATGATCGAGGCGCGGTGGTTGTTCGGAGTTCCCATGGACAAGGTGGATGTCATTATCCACCCTCAAAGCATCATTCACTCGATGGTGGAATTTGTGGATGGCTCTGTGCTTGCACAATTGAGTCATTCGGACATGTGTTTCCCCATTCAATATGCGGTGACCTGGCCGGATCGGGTTGCTAACTCCCTGCGGCCTCTGGATTTCGCAGAGCTGGGCCGTTTGGATTTTGAAGCTCCCCGGTGCGATGTCTTTCCAGCCTTGGACCTCGCCCGCCGGGCCGGAGAAAAAGGAGGCACTCTGCCTGCCGTGCTGAATGCTGCCAACGAAGCCGCCGTCTCGGCATTTCTTTCGGGAAAAATTCCGTTTCCGAAGATATGGGAACTGGTGGAGCATTCCATGAAAACCTGTGCTCACCTCTCCTCCCCGACGCTGCAGGATCTCATCGAAGCTGATGCAGAGGCGCGGTCTGTGGTTCAGTCGGCGATTGATATGATATAGGGAGCAATGGCGGGCGAGGGTTGTTCGGAATTGCGAAGGTGGATCGCGGTCTCCGAGCGCGATGGCCGGGATTTCCGCAAAGCGGCACTTATAAAAAGGCGACTTCGCCGCGAATGGGTTTCGCATCGTCCAAGGGACGGCCCGATCCACCGTTGAAGAATTTCTGGTCAGCAGGCATTTCCCCATGTAACAAACCCTCAGTGAATCCATCCGCCTTCCAGAAAAAGATGTTTTGGGCCGCGCTGACGGCGCTGTCTTTTGTGGTGCTGGCGGGGGTCATTGTCTTGGTTGGAGGATTGTTTCTGCGTGGCATCTCCTTTTTGCAACCAGTGCTCATGCCGGTCGCGGTTGCCGGAATTCTTGCCTATTTGCTGGAGCCGGTTGTGCGTTGGTTGGAGAAACGAAAGCTCTCGCGAACCAAATCCGTGGTGATTGTCTTTTTAGTACTGACTGCGTCGATTCTTGGAATTCTTGTTTGGATCCTGCCTCCGATCTACAAACAGGGCTCCACCTTTGTTGGGGATCTGCCCGGCTACACGGAAAAAGCACAAAATCTTGTCACAAAAACCATTGCTGAGGCCCAGCGCCTCTCCACACTTTCGATGTTCAAAAGAAGCGGTGAGGAAGTTTCTGAAGGCGGACCAGCTGTTGGATTTTTGGAGGCCCGCCTCGACGAGGGCGTCACATGGATCACACAACAACTCCCCAACTTTGCGGCTGCAGCCGGCAGGTTTGCCCAAAGAAGCGTCGGGGGATTCCTGGGGGTTTTCGGCACAATCATCAGCTTGGTTCTGGTTCCCATTTTTCTGTTTTTCTTTTTGAAGGAAGGCCCTGCCATCTCCAACAACTGGAGCAATTACCTGCCTCTCCGGGCATCCCCCCTGAAAAGTGAGATCGTGTCCCTTCTCAGCGAAATCAATTCTTACCTCATCAATTTTTTTCGGGGGCAGTTGTTGGTCAGCATGATTGACGGTGCCCTCATCGCCGTGGCACTCATGATCATGGGTCTTGATTTTGCTTTGTTGATCGGGCTCCTTGTTGCAGTCCTTGGTTTGATCCCCTATGCCGGGGTGCTCATCAGCTGGATTCCCGCCGTGATTATTGCCGCGGCACAGTTTGGGGATTGGTTCCACCCGCTGCTGGTCACCATCATTTTCCTTGGCGTGAACAACCTCGATGGAATTTTCATCGCGCCTAAAATCGTGGGAGAATCCGTGGGATTGCATCCGCTCACTGTGATTTTTTCGGTACTTGCCTGGAGCCTGATCCTGGGTGGTCTCCTTGGTGCCCTGCTCGCTGTCCCTTTGACCGCCACCCTCAAAGTGGTTCTCAAGCGCTACTTCTGGGACAAAAAAACCACCGAGACCATCACGATTACTGGCTCTGACTGATAAGCTGCCTCGCCCCCATTTCAACCCTGACTCGCGAGACAGGCCGCCGGAATGAGCTTGCTCAGCGTCCCGAGGCGGCTTCAGATTGGCCGATGTATTTGAGTCCGTTGTGTTCCCGTTTGATCGCGTTTTTCCTGTCCGCCGTATTTGCCGGAGCCGCAATGGGGGATGAGGGAAAGCCACGCGAAAATTTTTTCCAGAAAGCTGTTCGCGACACCCTGAATATCGACGCGGTCCGGCGCGAATTTATTTACCAGAAACTGCCGGACGAGGATCTTAAGCTGGACATTTACTATCCGCGCGAGGCACCCCCTGCCACCGGCTATCCGCTGATCATCTGGTTTCACGGCGGGGGGTGGATTCTCGGCAACAAACGTCAGGACGTTTTTGTCCGTCATTTTCCCCGCTATGGGTACGCCATTGCCAGCGTGGAATACCGCCTGGCCCATGGAAATCCTTTCCCGGCCCAGATCCGGGACGCACGAACGGCTGCGTGGTGGCTTTGGAAAAACGCGAAGGAACTCGATCTCGACCCTGCTGCCATAGTCGTGGCCGGACAGTCGGCTGGCGGTCATCTCGCCCTTCTGCTTGCATCGACCCAAGGAAAAAATCCCAAAGGATGGGGGCCCACTGTTCCGCGCGGCACCTTGCGCGCCGTGGCGGCGATGTATCCGCCGACTGATCTTCTCCGCCTCGTTCCACCGGAGGCCCGCGACAACCCGCTCCATCCCGTCGCGCTGCTTCTCGGCGACAAGGTGAACAAACGCGTCCCCTTGGCCCGGCAGGCCAGTCCCATGTACCATGTCAATGCGGGTGATCCTCCCACCATGCTCCTCCACGGGGAATCGGACATGATCGTACCGGTGGAGCAAAGTGTGCTGCTTGCGATAAAACTCAAATCGCAATCGGTCCCGACTCTCCTGACTGTGACCGACGGTGGCCATGCCTTCCGACTTTATCCAGACAAAGTTGACGATCTGTTGAAGTTCTTCGATTCTGTTCCTGCCCTGAAGGGACGCGCCAAGCGTCTGCCCTGATCACTCATGATTCCCGCAGTTGCCTAAAACTTCCCCTTTGCCTACTCTGCGGAGATGTTTCGTCTGCTTTTACCCGCTCTTGCTTCCTTATTTTTGATTGGCTGTGCAGGCCCTGCGCCCGTGGACACCCCGCTACGTCCCAAAACCTCACGATTGGATTGGCTGGGTCATCAGTCGTTTATGTTGACGACTTCTCTCGGCACCAAAATCCTGACCAATCCCTTCGCCCCCGGAGTTTCTTCGCGTTCGGTTCCTAAGAACCTCACCCCCAGCGTGGTCCTGATCACGCACGAAAAGCGTGAGGCCAATAACACCGATGTCTTTGAAAATGCCCCGGTCGTTTTCCGCGGAGCGGTTGGTATGGGCTCCAATAATGCGGCGGGCACACGCATTCGCGGGACGCCGACGTTCCCAAATCCCTCCGCGCCCGAGGTTGTCGGAATGAATCTTGTGTTTTCGTGGACTTCTGACGGAATCCGTTTTTGCTTTTTGGGGGATGTGCCTTCCCCGTTGCCTCCCGCTGAGGCCATGCAAATTGGCAGTGTGGATGTATTGTTTTTGCCCGTGGACGGTCGATTGGGGCCTGCGGGAAGAAATGCCATCATTGCCCAGTTGAGGCCGAAGGTCATTATTCCCATGGGCAGCAGCCCCGCTATTGCTTCCTGGGCGGCTGGCTTTTCCAAAGTTCATCGTTTGGAGGGGCACTCGGTGCTGCTCAACAAGCTGGCCCTGCCTGGTGAAACAACCGCACTGGTTTTTTCTCACTAATGAGCGCAACCCGGAGAGCTTGGCGGCACTTTGGGGCGGCCTGCGTCCCACAGACTTCTTTGCTCCCTCTCTCTGTTGCGACGCTTTGCCTCCTCTTCACGTGCTGCGTTTCCCTTGCGCAGCCGATGACGGCTGTTGAGACCAAAGACCTGCTCACACGTGTGGCAGATGCACGCGGCTCAGGGGGCCTGACCGTCGAATACCGTGAAGTCAGAAAAGTTGCCATGCTGAAGGAACCCGTGAGCGAGCAGGGCCGCCTGGCGTTTTCACCACCCAATCATTTTCGCAAAGAAGCCCTGCAACCCCGCCACGTGGTCAATGTGAGTGACGGAACAACGCTCTGGGTTGTGTTTCCCGACGAAAAGCTGGCCGAAAAATATCCCCTCAAAGCCAACCGCAGCCTGGCTGATTCCTTCCAGGCCTTAGCGAGCGCTTTCCGTTTGAAGGACCTTGATAAACAGTTTGAGATCGCCGGTGAGCGCCTCAAGCAAGGTTATCAACTCATGTTGAAACCCAGTCAACGCGGCCTCAAAGCCAATGTGACCTCCATTGCCATCACATTGGACGCTGCCCTGACTCTACAACAGATCACCGTGCAGGCCCCCAACGGGAACGAATCCACCCTGACCCTCTCCAACGAAAAAGCCGTGCAGCTCCCGGATGATTATTTTCACTATGTCCCCGCTTCCGATATGCAAGTGTCTGCACCTTTAAGCTGAGCCAAAGAGCGGTCCGGGAAATGCAAGACCGGCAAACTGAGAGTGCTCAGAGACTTGCGGGTTCGGCTGGTTGAGGAGGACGTGGCGTGAGGACGTAAAGGAGCGCGATCAATCCAAGCAGAGCGCCCGCGATCAACGTGGATTTCCATCCACCGGTGGTGCTTGTCACGCGGGCGAAGATCAGTGCGAGACAGATGAGCAAACCGGCCGCAGGCACAAGCATTGGCACTTCGAACCGGCCACGAGCCTCTCCGCTCCGCAGCTTCAACCGGATCAGAGCGGCATTCATCAGAGCAAAAATGCTCAACAACAGGAGGCTGGTGGCTGAAGCCAAATCGGAAACACCTCCGCTGAGCGAGAGCAGAGCCACAATCCCTGCCAACACAAGGATGGCACGGTGAGGCGTTTTCCTGGAGGAGTGAACAGCACCCAGCCACGAGGGAAGAAGCTTCTGCTTTGTCATTCCGTACACGATGCGGGAACCCATGATAAAATTCATCAATGCCGTATTGGCAACGGCAAACAAGGTGATTGCCGTGAAGAGACCGGGAGGGATTCCCACGGCCGCCGTTTTTGCAATCTGCTCCATCGGGGCGCCATTGGCAGGGTCTGCGAGACGAGCATAAGGCACGACGGAAACAGCCGCCAAGCTGACGAGCACGTAGATGACCGTCGTGCAAAGAACAGCAAGGATAATACCACGAGGCATGGTTCGCTCCGGATCCTTGACTTCCTCCGCCAGATTCAAGAGATCCTCGAACCCGACGAAAGCAAAAAATGTGAGCACGGCCCCTGTCATGACGAGCTGGGGAGTGATGCCCCCGGAAGTCGCCGGGACCTCAAAATAATTGACTGAGCCGAGGAAGGGCAGACTCAAGTAAATGATAAGGAACAACCCCCCCACCTCAATCGCCGTGCAAATCACATTCACCCACACGCACTCCTTGATTCCCCGAAAGTTGACCAGAGTCAGGCCGAGAAGGAAAAGGCCGGTGAGCACGAGGGGTGCAATGCTTGGAAGGATGGGCCCGAGGGTCATCGCAAAAACCCGGCCACCTGCAGCCATTGAAGTCAGCCCGGAGGCAATCGCCGCCAGGCCCACCATGTAGGACAAAAACGGGGAGCCAAAGGAGCGTTGTGCCACATAGGCCGCTCCTGCAGCATAGGGATATCGGGATGAAAGCGAGGCATATGTCAGCCCCGTGAGAAGGGCTGCCGCCATGGAGACCAGAAAAGAAAGCCAGACGGCATTCCCCATATGGCCGGCCGCAACGCCAATGGTCCCGTAAATGCCCGCTCCCACCATGTCCCCCACCCCGTAAACCACCAGCGCAAAGAGCCCGATCGACCGTGAAAGCTGATTCCCCTGCTTTTCCATATTCACTTTCCTCTCAAGACAAACAGGGTGTTGTCACGAGTAAACTCACTTCTCTTTTTGAAGCCGTGCTTCACTTGAACGGAAGGCGGCATCCCACCTTGTGACAAGCTATGTCCCCTCATACCCGTCCAACGCCAGGCAGATGCTAAGCAAACCGTGCCGTCAAAGCCGAGACGTGGTCGGCGATGGCGGAGAGGCCGCGTTGGTAGCGGTTTTCGGGGACGTGCGCGAGCGCGGCTTTGGCTTCGGCGATGAGTTTTTGTCCGGCGGCAGCAGCCGTGGGGATCGCGCCGGCTTTTTCTAAAATTTCGTCAAGGGCAGCCACATCGACGGATTCTTCATCGAGGAGGAGGTCGTTCAGGTTTTTCCATTTGCCGCTTTGAAGGAGCAGCAGCACGGGCAGAGTGAATTTGCCCTTGCGCAGATCGGTTCCCAGAGTTTTTCCTGTCTCTTCTTCGGTGCCGGCCAAGTCAAGAAGGTCATCGTAGATTTGGTAGGCGGTTCCGATTTTTCCACCAAAGGTTTTGAGAGAACCTATGACTTGCGGGCTGGCCTCGCTGATGAAGGCTCCAAGTTCGCAGGCTGCTGAGAAGAGCGCGGCGGTTTTCATTTCGATGATTTTGAAATAATCAGCAATGCTGAGTTTGAGGTCAAAGCGGCGCTGGGTCTGGATGATCTCGCCGGAGCAGACTTCCACGGCGGCGTCCGCAATGCGGCGGCAGATGTCGCTGTTGCTGAAACCTGTGGATAGTCGAAGCGCATGGGCAAAGAGAGAATCTCCCAACAGGACGCTGATGCTATTCCCCCACTTGGCATTGGCCGTGGGCTGGTCACGGCGGAGTTCGGCACCGTCCATGATGTCATCGTGGACCAGTGTTGCCACATGGATCAGTTCGATGATGACGGCGAGGTCCACATGAGAGGAACCAATTTTCCCGGTGGCCCCGGCGGCCAGAAGGGCCAGGGCCGGGCGGAGGCGTTTGCCGCCTTTGTCACAAACATAAGAAACGTAGCCTTCCACAGCCGGATCAAAGTTTTTGGATTGGGCGCGGATGCGTTCCTCCACCGTGTAGAGGTGCTGATTGACCAATTCCAAAGCCGCTGCGAAAGAGTCTGCCGTGGGGACAGGTTCCGAAGGCAGAACTCTGCGTGTGAAGGGGGATTGGGTTTGTGGGTTTTCTTCCGATCTCATAAACGCCCGGCGGAGCGACGAAGCACTTCGCGAATAATCACAAATGGAACCAACAACGCCGCGAACACGGCGATTGCCAAAAACGGACCCGGTATGACACGCGCACGGTCAGCGGCGACAGCTTCCAAGCCGGCTCTCACGGCCTCGGCGGGCGTCACCACAAAGAGGGGCATGGAATCATAGTGGGGAGCCCCGCCCTCCACCCGCTCGGCCACGGAGAAAAACTCGGTTTTTACAGGGCCCGGGCAGAGAGCCGTGACCGTGATGCCTTTGGGGCGTAATTCGATCGCAATGGCTTCAGAAAAGCTCGTGACGTAGGCCTTCGTTGCGGAGTAAACGGCCATGTTGGGTAAAGGGAAGAAACTTGCCACCGAACTCACATTCAGGATTGCAGCACGACCACCTTCTGCCATGCCAGGAGCCAGCAGATGGGTCAAGTGGGTGAGCGCGGAAATATTAACATCCAACATGGATTTCACCCGGTCCCAATCGCTGGTCACAAACTCCCCATGATCGCCAAGTCCCGCATTGTTAATCAAAAAATCAATGGGGGGGGCCGTGACTTCCAACCAGTCCACCAAATTTCTTCTGGCTCCCTCGTCAGAAAGGTCAGCACCGTAAATCAACACTTGCAGGCCCTGATGCAGGGAGAGAAGTTCGTCGCGCAGACGTTCCAAACGGTCCACCCGCCGTGCGACAAGAATGAGGGCTCCCACATGCGGGGCCAATTGGCGGGCAAATTCATCGCCAAGCCCTGAGCTTGCGCCCGTGATTAATGTTGTGCAGCCTTCAAAAAATTTCATACGTCAAATCATCCATGAATGTGATAAACCTAGCCAGTCAAAAACCTTTTACGACCAAGGATGGCTCTCAGATTCGCAGTATCCTCGATCTTTCCAACGCCCCGGTCAAAAATCAGAGCCTGGCCGAGGCTGTTTTGCCTGAGGGCGGGTCAACAGAACGGCATTATCACCGTCGAAGTGAAGAATTTTATTTTCTTTTGGATGGTGAGGCCGATATGGAGATCGATGGGGAGGTTCGCCATGTGGCTGAAGGTGATGGGATTTTGATCCCTGCCGGGAGTTGGCATCAGATCTCAACGACCCACGGAACACGATTTCTTTGCTGTTGCGCTCCTCCCTACTCTCACGATGACACCTATTTTGAGTGAGGTCGCTCAGAGCGTCTCCGGAGCGTGAAGCAGCTCGGCGATGCGTTTTAACAAACGTCCCGCGGCTCCGCCATCAAGGACCCGGTGGTCAAAGCTGAGGGTGAAGAGGGCTTCTGTGATAGGAACAAAAGCCTTTTTTGAGGGGTCCCAATGTGGGGCAATGGTTCCCGATCCAATGCCGAGAAGCAGGGTTTGCTCAGGAAGTGGGATCGGAGTTGCCAGCGTGAGGCCAAAGACCCCGTAGTTCGTGACCGTGGCGATAGAGCCCCCCGTTTCGGCAGCTGGCAAACGGCGTTCGCGGGCCAGGTCCACGAGGCGATTATAACGATCAATGAGCTCCGAGAGGCGGAATTGGTCGGCATTACGGATGACGGGAACCAGCACGCCCTCTTCAGCTTCGACGGCAAATCCAATGTCAATCGATCGTGGATGAATGATGCGATCACCGATCAGGCGGCCGGCAGGGGCGGGATGTTCGGCGAGGGCAATCGCAATGGCACGGAGGGCATAAAGGGCCAGTCCGGCTTTATGAGGTGCTGTTTTGCGGCGGTGATCAAGGGTGGTGTCAAGCCGCACTGGCAGAACGACGGTTGCCAGAGGTCTTGTCCAACTCCGGCGCATGGCATCAGCAACGGCCACCCTCATGGACGAGGCAGGCGTGCTATGATTCCGCTCCAGGTCTTCAAGGAACCGCTCAAGGTCCTCAATGGTGACCCGTCCGGAAGCTCCTTTACCGGCCACACCGGCCAAATCAGCCGCGTGCAATCCCAGCTCGGCCATTCGGGCTTTCATGCGGGGAGAGAGATAACTCACCCCTCCCGCATGGGCCGGCACGGGAAGTCCGGTCACCGTCGCTTTGACCGAGGCCTGAGAGAGAGACTTTTTGGCAGGTTTGGGTTTCGGGGAGGATTTTTGTTCCGGCTCATCCGGCTGTCCTCCCAAACCAAGGCGGATGGCCTCGGCATCTTCCACTTCGATGTAACCCAGCACGGTTCCCACGGGATAACTTTCTCCTTCATTGGCATGAAGTTCGGACAAGACACCCGAGCAGGGCGAGGTGACTTCCATGACCGCTTTGTTGGTTTCGACTTCAATCAAATCCACGTCGGCCTCAATCGTCTCCCCGGTCTTTTTGAGAAACCGGACAATCGTGGCTTCGGCGATGGATTCACCGAGTTGGGGCATCAATAAAGGGACTTTGGCCATAGCTTCTCTGTTGGGTGGTTACATTCGCAGGAGTTCCCGGAGGGAGGCCTCCACAGCGGCAGCCGTGGGGCGGTGGGAAGACCAGAGGTCAGGGTGATAAGGAACCGGAGTATCTTTGGCATTCAGTCGCTGAGGCGGGGCATCCAGCAACCCAAACCCCTCGGATGAGACGCGGGCAATGACCTCGGCGCAAACGCTCCCCCATGGCCAGGCCTCACTCACACAGAGAAGCCGGCCGGTTCTTGCCACAGAACCAAGAACCGTGTCCGTGTCGATGGGTTTGATGGTGCGCAGGTCCACCACTTCGATTTCATAACCATCCGAGGAAAGCGTTTCAGCAGCGGCCAGTGCTTCGTGAAGCATGGCGCCATAGGTGACCACTGTGGCATCCCGCCCGGGCCGGGCCAGGGCGGCCTGCCCGGCAGGCAGAGCCTCAGACGGAAGGGCCTCGGCTTTCAAGTGATTATAAAGCAGCTTGTGCTCACAGAAAATCACGGGATCATCGATGGCAACGGCCTCGATCAACATGCTGTAAGCGTCTTCAACGGTTCCCGGCGTCATCACAACAAGGCCAGGGTAATGGGCATACAGGGCCTCCATGCTTTGGCTGTGGAAAGGTCCGCCACCCGCCGTACCGCCGGATGGCAACCGGATCACAAGCGGACAGGAAACTCCGGTTCGGTAAAACAACGTGCCGGCATGATTGACGATCTGGTTGAAGCCGCAGGTCGAGAAATCGGCGAACTGCATTTCAACAATCGGGCGCATCCCTTCAATAGCCGCCCCAATGGCCATGCCGACCATGGCATCTTCACTGAGAGGGCTGTCCAGCACACGACCGGGAAATTCTTTGGCAAGATGTTCCGTGGCCTTAAAGGCTCCTCCAAAACTGCCAACGTCCTGACCATAGATAAAAACACGGGCATCATCGGCAAGCACTTTGGCTTGTGCCAGCCTGATGGCTTCGAGATAGGTGATGCCGCCACTCATGATAAAAAATTGTCGACAAGGCGGGCTTCAGAAACCGCACACCAGTCTTCCTCGGTGGGATCAGGGGTTGGTTCCTTGCGCACTTTGGCCGTCGTTGCTTCGATTTCCTCGTTGATGTCTTTTCGCCAGGATGCGATCTCCTTTTCCGAAGCCCATTGTTCGTCAAGAATCCGGGCTTCGGCCAGAGCGAGGCAATCCCTTCCAAGAGCGGATTTTTTGATGTCTGAACCGATGTAATGGGCATCGTCATGTTCTCCATGACCCACCAACCGCAGCAATTTAGCGACCACGATTTGCGGCCCTCCTCCTTCGCGGGCGTCATGAATGGCAGCCCCAACCACCTGGAGACAGTCGGCAAGATCAACACCATCCGCCCGATGGCCGGTCACTCCGTAACCAATGGCTTTATCCAAAAGATCCTCACAGGCAAACTGCCGGGAGTTGGGGGTTGAGTAGGCGTATTGGTTGTTTGCGATCACAAGAACCAGGGGCAGTTTTTCAACAGCTGCGGCATTGAGCCCCTCGTGAAACGCCCCTGTGGAAGTCGCGCCATCGCCCACACAAGTCGCACCAACCACACCGGTTTCTCCCCGCATTCTTCGAGCCAGAAGAGCACCGGAGACAGCAGGGATCATGGCTCCAAGATGACTGATCATGGCATAATAGCCCTCACGGGGACGTCCCCGGTGGATGTTGCCATCCCGCCCGCGCATTGAGCCGAGTTGCGAACCCAAATACGTTCGTAGCGTGTCGAGAACCGTATCCCCAAATGCCAAGCGGCCAGCCTGATCCCGGATCAATGGGGCAAAAATATCACTTTTGTTGAGGTGGATGCCCACCGAAACACTGAGAGCTTCCTGGCCTTTGCCCAAAAACACACCGCCACGAATGAGGCCTGACCGATATAGACTTGCCAGCTTTTTCTCAAGCAGACGGGCAAGCAGCATCACTCGGAAGGCTTTAATAAATTGTTCCTGCAAAATAGGCGTTTGCCCGCTCACGACTGGCATCCGTGGAAGATTAAGCGGCCGCCCGCCGGGCTGCAACGATTTCCCGAACAATTTTTTAGAGGCGGACGAAAGTCATTCCGACGTCCGCTACGATTGCAGGATGGAATGAAAAACATGCCGGGGTCCATGACCGCAGAAAGGTGAGTCATGGTTTGCGGAAAACGTGTTTTGCCATGGTGATTCCTGTCGCCAGGGCAGAGACCAAAAGGCAGATATGAGTGAACAGATCCCCATTGAGGGTGTAGAAAGTGGGTTTGGCGGATGTGGCAATCCGCACCGAGCCAACAAGAAACCCTTCAAAGAACGTGTTGCCGTCGGTCTCTTGAAGGCGGTGGGTCTCGCGTCCATATCGGTCAATCGCGCAGGTGACGCCCGTGTTGGCGGCCCGGATCATGGGAATGCGGTTTTCAATGGTGCGGAAAACCGCATTGGCCCGGTGCTGCTCCGAACCTGCGGAGCGAAGAAACCAGGCATTGTTGGTGACCACAACAAACACTTGTGCTCCTCCTTGAACAAACTGACGGGCAAGGTAAGCCAGCGTGTCTTCAAAACAGATGAGCGGGCCGATTTTGAAGGGCTTCGAAGAAAGTTCGAAGACCGAGGCGGTGGGGCCGAAATCAAAATCCTCCGGAACGATGTCGCCAACAATCCAGGCAAACACCGGAAAACTTTTGCGCAGTGGCACATACTCGCCAAAAGGAACGAGGTGCATCTTGTGATAAATCTGCGGATCTCTGTCGCTTTTCGTAAACAAAACCGCCGAGTTATAATCCCCGCGTTCGTCGTAGTGCACCGTGCCCAAAAGAAAATCCCCCGCGTGACGTTCCGCCACCTCATGAACCGCCTCCCAGGTTTTTTCGTTGAGGAAAAGCGGTTGGGGGGTGGCCGCTTCTGGCCAGACGAGCAGGTCAGGCTTCTGAACAAAAGCGAACTCGGATAATCGTGCATGGAGGGCAAGGATTTCATCCTCCTGGGCTGGGTCCCGTTTTTCAGAAATTGGCACATTGGCCTGAATCGCGCCAAAAGTCAGTTCCCCGGATTCCGGCGGCGGGGTGAGGATCACGCGGGCCCCGTAGGAAAACGCGGCAGCCACAAGAACGACCGTCAGACTGAAATCGTAATGTGCGCGCATCTTCTTGCGAAGGATTTCCATGCGCAAGCGGACAATGGTGATGACCGCAACCACATTGACCATCATCACAAGAAACGAAACCCCTCCCACGCCGGTGATATCCGCAAATTGGATCAAAGGCAGATTGTCAACAAGGGCGATCCCAAGCCCGTTCCAACCGAATCCCGAGAAGAGCGTTCCCCTCACCCATTCGAGAGCCACCCAGGCACTGGAGGCCAGGGCCGCTGCGAGAAGGTTGGTGCGACTGCGGAACCAAACAGGCAATTCGTCATTCTCACGCGGTCCGGGTTTCGCCACAAGTCCGAGAAACAAGGTCCAAATTCCAGGATAAATTGCCAGGAAAGCGCCAAGAAGCAGCCAACCAGGAATCGTCACCGTCCACAACCAATGAAGGCTCCCGACAAAATATCCCAGCCCGCTGATATAGCCGAGGAGGAACAACCGAAGTGTGGCATGACGGGATGGCGGCTCCGAAAACCAAACGGCGGCAATGAGTGGTGTGAGCGCGACCCAGACAAGGGAGCCAAACCCAAAAGGGGCAAAACACATTGCCAGGAGAAGCCCGGAGAGGGCTGCGGCTCCCCATGGCCAGGCCTTTTGAAGCGTCACGACGGGAGGACTCGATTAAAGCGGATTTTGTTCGCGGGGAAGTGACCTTCCCCCGAACTTAACTTCAGGAAAACGAAGCGGCTGGAACGGCTGTGGCTCATCTCCCGTGGACCAATAGACCTCCGAAATCCTGGTCCAATCCGTGCCGACATCCGAATACAGAGAACCATCTTTGAGCCTGAAACGGATTTCTTTTCGCAATTCGTAACTGCTGGCAGAAGGGTCGGAACCAAGCTGGGGAATCCGGATCCGGACGTGATTTTGATCAAGAACTTGAAAATGCGCAAACGCATAGCTGTCCACGGGAAAATCCCCGGGAGTCTGGAGAGCCTGAAGTGTCAGGAAACTCGAATTCCCGACCCGCGAAATCCATGCTTCAAAAACATAAACCCTGGTTGGGGATTTTCTGGTTCCCAGCTTCTGGACATTCACCCAGTACCGGTCCCCGGTCTTGGGTGTGACGGTGGCCTTGTGGAGGATGCCCTTTCCGTCCTTGTATTCCCACACGCCCAACAACCAGGAGTTGAGGTCTTTGGTGGGATGACTTGTCAGTGGGTTTTCAAAGCGACAACCTGCCAATAAGGCGAGGGTTGCGATGACGATCAAAGCGCGTGTGGTTGTTCCCATAAATCAAACCCGAAACCTATATCCAAGTGCCGGACGGAATCACACTGTTTTTCTCAATAACCACCAACCCGTCCCTAACATAGAAACCTTCTCCCTGCAAATCCGGGGACTTTCCATGCGGGGAAATCACCACCCGGTCTCCAATTCGTGCGTTTTTATCGATGATGGCATTTTCGATGTGGCAGTCCCTGCCAATGCCGATTGCGGGGATGCCTTCAGGGTTTTCCTGCATTTCCGACTCGTAAAAATCGGATCCCATCATCACCACATTTTTCAGAGTGGTCCCCGGCTGGATGATGGATCGCAACCCGATCAGGCAGCGCTCCAAAGAAGCCGCATTGATCAGGCAGCCATCAGCAATGATGGCCCGATCGATTTTTGCAGCACTGATCACGCTGGCCGGCAAAAATCTGGGATGGGTGTAAATGGGGGCTCCGGGTTCATAAAAACTGTAGGGAGGGTTGGGTTCCGTGAGGTTCAAGCTCGCTTCGAAAAAAGCACGGATGGTTCCGATATCCTCCCAGTAACCCTGGAAAATATAAGACAGCACTTTGTAGCGGCCAATAGCACCCGGGATGATATTTTTGCCGAAATCCACAAAGTCATTGTCGAGGCATTCCTCGAGCACATGACGCTTGAAAATATAAATCCCCATGGACGCCTGGTAAAGGTCGGCCTCCGGTGGTTGACCGATTTGCGTGAGAAGATCCTTCGGGATCCTCAGGCTGTCGAGTTGCTGTTCATCCTTTGGTTTTTCAACAAACCGCACGATGCGGCGGTTGGCATCGGTCTCCATGATGCCAAAGCCGGTCGCCGCTTCCCTGCTCACTGGGATGGTGGCAATGGTGAGATCCGCATCATTTTCGACGTGCTGACGAAGCACCTGCCGATAGTCCATGCGATAGAGCTGGTCACCGCTGAGGATGATAAAATAGTCGTAGGGACGCTCAAGGAAGTAACGGAGGTTCTGACGGACAGCATCGGCCGTGCCTTGATACCACTGCGCCCCATCGGGAGTCTGTTGAGCGGCCAGGATTTCGACAAAGCTCGTGCTGAAATTATCAAACTTGTAACTCGCGTTAATATGACGGTGCAGTGAGGTGCTGTTAAACTGGGTCAGAACATAGATCCCCCGGATTTGGGAGTTGAGGCAGTTACTGATGGGAATATCGACCAATCGGTATTTGCCACCAAGAGGCACGGCAGGCTTTGCGCGCTCCTTGGTGAGGGGGTAGAGACGCGACCCGGCACCGCCGCCCATGATGATCGCCAGAGTTCTGTCAATGGGTAACATGAGAGGGAGGGATTGCACAGATGCAGCTTGATTGCAGAGCGCCGGCTTGTCACGCTTCAAAAACTTATGTGCGGAATTGTTGGTTATGTGGGCAAGGCCGAGTGTTCATCCATTCTTTTGGACGGGCTCCGGCGCTTGGAATATCGGGGCTACGACTCTTCGGGGGTTGCCATCTTGAACGGCGACGGCCTGCAGGTGCGCAAGGCCGTTGGCCGCATCGCAAACCTCACCCAGGTGGTGGCCGAATCCCCCGCCCATGGACGGCTTGGGATTTCCCACACCCGCTGGGCCACCCATGGCAGCGTGACCCGGGAAAATGCCCACCCCCACTTTGATGCGGCCGGCAAGCTGGCGTTGGTTCATAATGGTGTCATCGAAAATTACCAGGTCCTCCGGGAATCCCTTCGCGAACGGGGACACGAATTTTTGTCACAAACCGACACTGAGGTCCTTGCCCATCTGATTGGGGAAGCGTTCGATAAATCCCCCGCCAAAACCTCTGAAAGTTTGGTGGAGGCGGTGCGTCATGCTCTCAAACAGGTCATTGGGACCTATGGCATCGCGGCTATCCACGCCGACGTGCCGGGCGTGCTGGTCGGAGCCCGCCGGGGCAGCCCGCTTGTGCTGGGTGTCGGAAAAGGAGAACATTTTCTGGCAAGTGATGTGAGCGCCATTGTGGCCCACACGCGGGAGGCCGTTTACCTCAATGACTACGAAATTGTAGCGCTCACGGAAGAGGGTTTTGATATTTCCACATTGGCAGGATCGGATGCCACCTATCAGGTCAGCAGGGTCGAATACACGGCGGAGGAAGTTGACAAAGGCAAATATGCCCACTTCATGCTCAAAGAAATTTTCGAGCAGCCGAACACGGTTCGCGATGCGATGCGGGGGAGACTCTCCCTCGAAGAAGCGACCGCAAAATTGGGAGGCTTGGAAATGACCAATGCCGACCTCCGCTCGGTGGA
>JBGSPC010000036.1:0-3606 GCA_041738805.1 Terrimicrobiaceae bacterium
GCCACTCTCTCCTCCTCAATGGCTGCAAGCGCCTGCTCGTACTCGCGTTGCTCTTTGGTGGTTCGGCGCTCGGCCTCGGAAATATCAAAAGCATCCCGGCTTGTGGATTTGGTGTTTGTGAAGGTGGAAGGCGATAAGCCAAGGTCCGTGCTGTCAGGCAAAAATTCCTTGGATGTCACTGTGGTATCCAACCCGAAGTTGACCGCGCTCTCCGTGTCCTCTGCTGAAAGCAGCAAAGGCAGGCACGTCAGACCAGCAAGAAGGTAAGAAGAGAATTTTGTCATAAAAAACTTAGTCACGGCTGGAGCCTTTCAACGCTCCAATGGCCCGTGCCATCCCGCGTGTATAAAAACCGATCGTGGAGACGGTTTGCACCCCCCTGCCAGAACTCTATGCTTTTCGGCTCGACACGGATGCCCCCCCAAAAAGACGGAAGCGGCACCTCCCCATCACGGAATTTCTCCATCATTTCATGAAACTTGGCCTCGAGAAGTTTCCTTGAAGAAACGGCGCGACTTTGCTCGGAGACCCAGGCACCGATCCTGCTCCCTATGGGGCGGCTCATAAAATAGGCAAGGGATTCACCGTGAGAAATCCTTGTGGCTTGACCCTGAATGGAGACTTGACGCTCCAAAGGAAGCCATGGAAAAAGCAGCGCCACCGAAGAGTTTTCTTCGATCTCCCGGGATTTACGGCTTTCATAATTTGTAAAAAACACGAACCCTTTTTCGTCATACGCCTTGAGAAGCACCGTCCGTGCACTCACCTGACCAGCGGCGGTGGCTGTGGCAAGGGTCATCGCATTGGGTTCAAGCAAACCGGCCTCTCTCGCCTGAAGAAACCACGTGCGAAACTGATCCACAGGATTTTGAGCCAAATCTCTGCGATGAAGGCCCCGGGAGGTGTATTCCCGTCTCAAGGCATCTATCGGATCAATCATTCAGCAAGATTCGCTGATGCGGGCCATCTACGCAATTCTTTTGGAGTTGGTTCTGCGGGAACGCCTTGGGCAGGGGCGCTTCTGAGGTTTTGAGCAGGCCGAAAGATTGGCTATTCATCGAGGGAACCCTTGCAGTGACGGCAAAGGAGTGATAACCACGAATGTTCATCCATGAATATTCACGAGTATCAGGCCAAGCAGTTAATGGAAAAATTCGGAGTCGCCGTCCCGGGCGGAACCGTAGCAGAGAGCCCCGAGGAGGCCGAGCGGGTTGCGCGCGCTCTTGGCAAAAACAATCTTGTGGTGAAGGCGCAGATTCACGCAGGTGGTCGCGGCAAAGGCACTTTCAAAAGCGGGTTTCAGGGCGGGGTGCATCTTGCGAAGACCGCGAACCAGGTTCGGGATTTGGCATCGCAAATGATCGGGCAAACGCTCGTGACCCATCAAACCGGGGAGGAAGGCCGGCTGGTGCGCAAGGTGCTTGTTGCCGAGGCCGTCGAAATCAAAAGAGAACTGTATTTTGCCATCCTCATTGATCGAGCCATCTCCGGGCCTCTTATTATTGCCAGCACCGAAGGAGGGGTTGAGATCGAAACGGTTGCCGCCAACACTCCCGAAAAAATCATCCGTGAACCCGTGGATCCCGCTCTTGGCTTGCAACCTTACCAAACCCGGAAAATTGCCCGCCAGTTGGGCTTCACATCGACCGAAATGCGGGCGGCCTGCCGTCTGTTCACCTCGCTCTACAAACTTTTCATCCAATCCGATTGCTCGATGGTGGAAGTGAATCCCCTCGTCGTGACGGCGGGCGGGCAGGTGCTGGCCCTGGATGCCAAACTCAATTTTGATGATAATGCGCTTTTCAGGCAGCCCGGGATTCTGGAATACCGCGATGTTTTGGAAGAAGACCCCCGCGAAGTGGAGGCGACCAAATTCAATCTCAATTACATCGGCTTGGATGGAAATATCGGTTGCATGGTCAATGGGGCCGGCTTGGCCATGGCGACCATGGATATCATCAAACTCTACGGTGGTGATCCCGCCAATTTTCTCGACGTGGGCGGCGGTGCCACTGAACAGCAGGTCACCGAGGCTTTCAAGATTTTGATGGCCGACCCCAAGGTGGAAGCCATCCTCGTCAATATCTTCGGCGGGATCATGAAGTGTGATATCATCGCCCAGGGGATTATCAACGCCATCCGCTACCTCGAATCCCAGGAGCAACGCCTTGTCCCGCTGGTTGTTCGGTTGGAAGGCACCAATGTCGAAGCCGGCCGCAAACTTATTGCAGAATCCGGTTTGAGCGTCCAGGCCGCAACCGGCCTCACCGAGGCAGCCAAGTTGGTTGTCGCTGCCGTGAAAAAAGCCTGATTCCTGTCCTCCTCATAGCCACCCTTACCAACCATCTCTGAGAAATGTCTGTCCTCGTAAACAAAAACACACGCCTGCTTGTGCAGGGTATCACTGGAAAAGCCGGCGGGTTTCATGCCCGTTCCTGCATGGAATATGGAACGAATGTCGTGGCCGGAGTCACTCCCGCCCGCGGCGGAGAGACCTTTGAAGACAAAGTTCCGGTGTTTGACACCGTGTATGAGGCCCGCCAGGCAACCGGCTGCAATGCCTCCATGATTTTTGTGCCTGCGGAATTTGCGGCAGACTCCATCCTTGAGGCCGTGGACGCCGGAGTGGAACTTGTGATCTGCATCACCGAAGGCATTCCAGTCATCGACATGATGCGCGTGCGGCACTCCATGCTCAACAGCAAGAGCCGGCTGATTGGTCCAAACTGCCCGGGCATCATTACTCCCGGAGAATGCAAAATCGGGATCATGCCTGGCTATATCCACAAACCCGGCAACATCGGCGTCATTTCCCGATCCGGCACGTTGACTTACGAAGCCGTCTGGCAGCTCAGCACTCGGGGTTATGGCCAAAGCACCTGCATCGGCATTGGCGGCGATCCAATCAACGGCACAAGTCACCTCGAAGCGCTTCAACTTTTCAACGATGATCCTGACACCCATGCCATCATCCTGATTGGCGAGATCGGCGGAACAGCCGAGGAGGAAGCTGCCGCTTGGGCCAAAGACAATTGCAAAAAACCGATTGCAGCCTTTATTGCTGGTGCCACGGCTCCTCCCGGACGCCGCATGGGGCACGCGGGTGCCATCGTGAGCGGAGGCAAAGGCACTGCCGCTGGAAAGATTGAAGCCCTCCATGCGGCCGGTATTGCCGTTTCCGAGTCACCCGCCGATATGGCGGAGACTCTGATCAAAATTCTAAAGTAGTCCGTTTATCGGCGTTTGTCGCGGAAGGGCGGTTTCTTCTTCGCAAAGGAGCGGGGCTCGGGTGCTGCCTCGACTTTGCGGATGGTGATTTTGTCATTTCCATGACTAACCGTGTTTCCTGAGCCGGAGAGGGCCTTGGCAAATTCTTCCGGAACCTGAGCATACGAAGTGTCCGGAGTGAGCTCAATCGTGCCCACCCGGCGTCCGTCCAAACCTCCGCCGCTGGCGAGGGCATCCACAATTTCCCTTGGCCCATAGCCGGCATCCCGTCCGACGCTTAAAGAAACCCAGCGCTTGCCCGGCGATGGCTTTTGCAAAAATGGCTCACGGCTGTCACTGCGGGTTGATCCCCGGGGATCCGATTTTTCCCATGGTCGG
>JBGSPC010000055.1:0-5298 GCA_041738805.1 Terrimicrobiaceae bacterium
CGGTTTTGATTTCATGGTTTCCCTTGCAGAGTGGTATCAAGCCAACTCAATAAATATCGGGGAGGTTGGGTCAATCGGCTTTTTCCAGATTGGCGGGGGCATTGCCGGAGATTTTCCCATTTGTGTGGTTCCGATGTTGCATCAGGACCTTCAGCGGCCCGAAGTTCCCCTGTGGGGATATTTTTGTCAGATCAGTGATTCGACAACCAGCTACGGAAGTTACTCGGGGGCGGTGCCCAACGAAAAAATCACGTGGGGCAAGTTGGGCATCAAAACGCCCAAGTATGTGATTGAATCGGATGCTGCCATTGTGGCGCCGCTGATCTTTGCGTATGTTCTTGGTTGGTAGCCCCTATGTTTGAAATCAAGCCACGTGAAAAAATGGTCGAGCGAGCCCTGCTTGTGGGTGCTTATAGCGATCATGCGGATCGGGCTGATGCGGAAGACCTGCTCAAGGAGTTGGAGGAACTGGTCCGAACGTTGGGGATTCCTGTGGTGGATCGCATGTTGGTTTACATGCGTGAGCCGCAAGCCCGCTATTTGATTGGGTCGGGCAAGGCCGAAGAAATTTGTGAGCGGATGCGATCCAACGAATGTGACGTTGTGATTTTCGACAATGAGCTGACTCCCGCCCAGCAACGCAACTGGGAGGTGCTTTCCAAGGTTCTTGTCATCGATCGCCAGGAAATCATTCTGGATATTTTCGGGGCCCGGGCTCAAACGCGTGAGGCAAGAATCCAGGTGGACCTTGCAAGGATGAGTTATTCCCTCCCCCGTTTAACAAGGGCCTGGGGCCACCTTGGCAAGCAGGGGGGCGGGATTGGGGCCAAAGGCGAAGGCGAGAGCCAGTTGGAGCAGGATCGCCGGAAAATCCGTGGACAGATGGACCGGCTGCGGCGTGAGTTGATTGAAGTGCGAAGTGCGCGTGCCACGCAGCGCAAAGGGCGGAAACGTGCGCCGGTCCCCAATGCCGCGATTGTGGGCTATACCAATGTCGGCAAGTCCTCGCTGCTTCACCGCCTCACCGGCGCGAATGTTCTGGTCGAAGACAAGCTCTTCGCAACGCTGGATACCACCACCCGGAAAATTGCGCTCCCCAATAAACAGCCCCTGCTTCTCACAGACACGGTCGGATTCATTCGCAAACTTCCCCATGAGCTTGTGGATGCCTTCCGCGCCACGCTGGAGGAAGCCGCTCATGCGGATTTCTTGATTCATGTGTTGGATGCCTCCCACCCGCGGGTGATGGAATTTTACAACACAACCATGGAGGTTCTCGGCGACCTTGACGCGGAAACCAAGCAAACGCTTGTGGTCTTCAATAAGATGGACCTCGTCAATGATGAGAGCACAAGGATTATTCTCCGCCGCCACTTTCCAGAGGCCGTCTTTGTTTCGGTTCAAACAGGAGCCGGGTTCGAGGAACTTGTGGACCGCATCGGGGACTTTGTCTCAGCGGGAACGCTTGCGCTCGATCTGAGTTTTCCTCTCGACCGGTCCGACCTTCTTGCCAGGCTCCACCGTGATGGCACCGTGCACGAAACAGAATATCTGGATGATGCGATCCTCGTGCGCGCAACCGTGCCATCCAAAACAGCGAGGTCTCTGGCTGATTTTGTGGTGGATGGCCAGATAACAACCCCGGCTCCCGCCTAGCAAGCAATCCGGATAGCTTGATATCCTTCCAGAATTGCAGTGGTGCTTATGTGCGATGAAACTACGACGGGATCTTCTGAAATTCGCCACGCCGGAAGAGGCGCTGAAGGAGGCGCTGGCTCAGAATCACCGTTACAAGCCCGAGCCGCTTTTCTCGCGATCTGGGACTGGGAGTCTGTTGTCCGCCACAACAGAGGAGTGTGTAAGCGAGGAAGAGCGCAGCACGGCCAGAATCCAGAGGGCTATGCAGCGGTCGAAGCTGCTTGGAGACAAAAGCAGTCCGAAATCCTAACTCTTCAGCAAACTTTAGATTTTCTTAAATCGTGCCACCGAAGAACCCCTTTCCTGTTTTTTAATGGGAATACGTTTGCTGACATAGCTCGCAACGTCGCTGATGTAATTTTTGCGGAATTGCCGCAGATAAGAAGGCGTGAGTTAACTTCTGCCGTGGCTCTTTCCCAGGTAGGGCGCGTCAGTCCCTTGACCGCCCACTTCTTCGGCTTCATGCGACGGCCGGCAAGGGACTGCCCAGCCCTACCAGCAATGGGACGCTTCGCGCTTGCGAAAGCTCGTTCTTTCCCAGGTAGGGCGCGTCAGTCCCTTGACCGCCCACTTCTTCGGCTTCATGCGACGGCGGTCAAGGGACTGCCCAGCCCTACCAGCAATGGGACGCTTCGCGCTTGCGAAAGCTCGTCTTTCCCAGGTAGGGCCCGTCAGTCCCTTGACCACCCACTTCTTCAGCTTCATGCGACGGCGGGCAAGGGACTGCCCAGCCCTACCAGCAATGGGACGCTTCGCGCTTGCGAAAGCTCGTTCTTTCCCAGGTAGGGCGCGTCAGTCCCTTGACCGCCCACTTCTTCAGCTTCATGCGAGGGCCGGCAAGGGACTGCCCAGCCCTACCAGCAAAGGGACGCTTCGCGTTTGCGCCAGTGGTCGTTCTCCCGGGGGGCGCTTCAGTCTTCTGACCGCCGACCTCTTCTGCTCTAAATCTTCGTGGTGAATTCGGTTGCTGCTTCCAGGTTCAGAGCAGCTTAAACGCTGACACCGAGAGCGGAGGCAAATCGATGAGAATGGAGTGGGGATTTCCCTGCCAGGCCCAATGTTCGTTGGCATGGCTTCCTCCAAAATTTCCGACATTGCTTCCTCCATAGGTCGCCCCATCGGTGTTAAGCACTTCCTGCCAGAATCCCGGCTGGGGAACCCCCACGCGATACCCCCCCCGGACAACGGGCGTCGCATTCACCACAAACAGGATCGGTGTTCCTGTTTTGGATTTTCTCAGGAATGACCAGACCGAGTTGTTGCCGTCATCAAAGTCAATCCACTCATAGCCGTCGTAGGTGTCATCAAGCTCATAGAAAGCCGGATCATGGGTGTAGAGCCAATTGAGATGCTGTACCAATCGCAGAAGTCCGTCGTGGAGCGGGAATTGGGTCAGATGCCAGTCAAGACTGCGTTCATGACTCCATTCCTTCCACTGACCGAACTCCATCCCCTGGAAGATGAGCTTTTTGCCGGGATGTGCCCACATCCAGGCAAGAAACATGCGGGCATTCGCAAATTTTTGCCAATCATCCCCCGGCATTTTGTTCAGGAACGAGCCTTTGCCATGAACCACTTCATCGTGACTCAGCACCAACATGAAATGTTCTTGAAAGGCGTAAATCATGGAGAAGGTGATCTCTCCCTGATGGAATCGCCGGTGGATTGGTTCCTTGCTGATATAGCGCAGGCTGTCATTCATCCAGCCCATGTTCCATTTGAAGCCGAACCCGAGGCCGCCGGTGTAAGTGGGCTTCGAAACCCCCGGCCATGCCGTGGATTCTTCAGCAATGGTCACCACACCGGGATGTTTGGCGTAACAGACCTCGTTGAAGATTTTCAAAAAATTGATGGCGTCGAGGTTTTCCCGTCCTCCAAAACAATTGGGAACCCATTGTCCGGGTTCGCGGGAGTAATCCAAATAGAGCATGGACGCGACCGCATCCACACGCAGACCATCAAGATGATATTCGTCCAACCAGAAGAGGGCGTTGCCAACAAGGAAGTTCCGGACTTCGTTCCGCCCGTAGTTGAAGATGAGAGTCCCCCAATCCATGTGTTCACCAAGGCGGGGGTCCTCATGCTCATAGAGGCAGGTGCCATCATACTTCGCAAGGCCATGCGCGTCTTTGGGAAAGTGACCGGGGACCCAATCAAGAATCACACCAATCCCGGCTTGATGGCAACGATCCACGAAATTGCGGAATTCATCAGGGTTTCCATGACGGCTTGTGGGTGCGTAGTAGTTGACCACTTGGTAACCCCATGATCCATCGAAGGGGTGCTCCATGACCGGCATAAGCTCGATGTGCGTGAAACCCAGGTTTTTGACATAAGGAATGAGACGGTCGGCAATTTCCAGATAGCTCAGGTAGCGGTCGCCATCTTCAGGCACGCGCTGCCATGACCCCAGATGCACTTCATACACACTCATGGGCGTGGCGTAAGGGTCACGTGTGGCCCGGGTCTTCATCCATTCGGCATCATCCCACGAATACCGTTGGATATCGAAAACCATGCAGCCGGTCTCTTTGCCATGCTGGGCAAAAAACGCGAAGGGGTCGGTCTTTAATGTGACATCCCCATGAGGACCCCTCACCTCAAATTTGTAGTGATCGCCCTCGCTGACATTAGGGATAAAAATTTCCCACACGCCGGCTGGCAACAATCTCCTCATGGGGTGAATGCGGCCATCCCAGACATTGAAGTCTCCCACAACACTCACGCGTTCTGCATTGGGAGCCCAGACCGCAAAATGTGTGCCGGTGACACCTTCATGGGTCTTCAGATGAGCCCCGAGTTTCTGATATATTTCGTAATGCGTGCCCTCATTGAAAAGATACACGTCCATCTCGCCCAGCACAGGTCCAAAGGAATAGGGATCACGCTGACGCCATGTGGTTCCGTCGTGGCCGGTGAATTCGATTTCGTAAATGAGCGGACCGTCAACGTCTTTGAGGTGGCCTTCAAAGAACCCTTCAGGATTCAGGCGGGTCAGGCAAAAGCGCCGTTGCAGCCCACCCAGCTCGACAATCTGAGCAGCACTTGCATCCGGGCGGAACACTCTTCCGAACCACCCACCTTGATACTCCCGAATGCCAAGAACCCGAAAGGGATCACCATGCCGGGCTTCAATGAGAGGGTAGAAGTCGTCGTCTGGAAGGGTGGAAGGGTTCATAAGGATGTGAATGGAAAGAAGGATTCTAGAGTCGTGATTGAGGATTTGCCCAGCACAACCGAGACGGTACGGTTAATTGTCAGCATCGGGAATGGGGTAATGAGTGAGAGAGCCCGGGCGGTAGCGTCTGATAAATCGATCAAGGGATGGGTCCAACCCCCGAAGGACTGCAGTTTTTTCAAACAAAGCATCATCTTCAATCATTCGGAAAATATTCGGATAATCCACTGCGGCCGCGTGCAAATTTCCGTAGTTGACGTGAAAAGGATAGCCGGTTTCGTCAGCAAGTCGCATCGCTGCCAAAAAATCCGGCATGGTGGCAATGGAAAGAGCGTTGGGGTCGTAGGACCTTGCCGGGGCGTTCAAGCGGGCGGTCAGGATGGATTTTTGCATGGAATCAAAGGGATCCAATGTGGGCCGCA
>JBGSPC010000120.1:0-1675 GCA_041738805.1 Terrimicrobiaceae bacterium
AGGCGGTGAAAGGGTTTGATCTGATTCACGCTTTTAGTTACCGAGCAGCTTGGGCTTGTAGCGAGGCGTTTTACTTGAAGCGGCCTTGGGTCTATACGGCTTATGACATGCCGAAAACGATCGCGACACAATTGATCGACCGGCTCAACCCGGCGCGGACGGGAATTTGTGTATCGCGAGCGGTCAAGGATGCTTTAGAGGAGGCGGACACGCTGAACTTGGAAGTGTTGACGCCAGGTATTTGGATCCCGAAAGATTTGCCCTCGCCCGAAGAAGCACGTCGATTTTTGGGATTGGAACCGGAACGTCCGGTCGTGCTGATGATGGGTCCATTTGGAGCGGATCGAGGACAACAGGCGTTTTTGGACGCGGCGGAGCAGCTGAAGTTTGAGGCACCGAATGTCACAGTGGCGATGGTCGGAGAAGGCTTGGCGAAGTCGCCGCCCGCCTCAGTTGAGTTTGCAGAACGAAATTTTGATCGTTGGCGCTGGCTTCAGGCAGCGGAAGTGGTGGTTGTTCCTTATGAGCGAGCGGGGTTTAGCATGATTGCGGGGGAGGCGATGGCGATGGGCAAACCGGTGGTGATGCGGCGGGCCGGCGGGCTGGCTGAGATGGGGGTTGAGAACGTGAGCATCGAGCTGTTTGACAACGATGAAGACTTGTTGTTTGTTCTCCTGGAGCTTTTGAATTCGCCGATCCATCGGGAATCGGTTGGAGAAGCCGCCAAGATCAGGGCGGAGGATCGGTTTGCTTTGGAGCGGTGCGCCAAGGATCATGCTCGGCTGTATCGGGACTTGTTATCCAGGTAACTGACGCCGTTGCGACGTTAGGGCGTATAGTCTGAAGAGCGGAAGTCACCACGGACGGTGGTAACGGAGGACGGAGCAGGGATGCTCCTCCCGCCCTTTTCCCCCTCTGAATTCCCGGTGAGAGAGTTACCGGTCTCTACGTTTCCCCGCAAAGTTTTCGGTCTAGAACGTACCAATGTTTTCCTTAATGGGAGGCAAGGACACCCATGATTACTCTCGTTGCAAC
The DNA here is from genome assembly GCA_041738805.1 of Terrimicrobiaceae bacterium. GTDB lineage: Bacteria > Verrucomicrobiota > Verrucomicrobiia > Chthoniobacterales > Terrimicrobiaceae > JAJTZA01. The sequence continues at coordinate 1,036 of JBGSPC010000120.1, forward strand.
TTTGCTCTTAACGGCACAGCAAGTTGAAACGGTGCAGAATCCCGCGCCGAAATCAGCTCCCACGGCTTTTGTTGCCTTAGCCGAAGTGGCCCGGACTACAGGAATGATGATTTATGCGCCGGACGAGACACCCCAGGGATACGTCCTGACCGCGGTCGAGACGGGAAAGGCCCTTCGCTCCCCTCATTTTAAAGGACTAGGTGAGCGCACGGCAGTCCGGCTTAAGTATTGGAATGCGAAGACCAACCATGCGATTGAGTTTTTTCAAGTGCCAGGGACACCGAGTAGCGATGCCCGGTATCACGCCAAATGGTTAGGTTATTCAAAGGTTTTTGCAATGGGGGTCGAAGCGGGGGACACATTTGTTGCTAGGAAGATCGGGACATTGGATGTGGCTCTGCATAGTACGTTGATCAGTGACCCATCGGCGATGGAGATTTTAAAGCGGATGCGGCCGGTCAAGCCGTGATCGATTGAAATTGGGAGGCAACTCGTTGTCAGTTGCCTCACTCTGAAATCACTCTTTATCTTGGAACTTGATACTGGCTGAGTTGATGCAGTAACGAGTGCCGGTTGGAGTCTGGGGGGCGTCGTTGAAGACGTGACCGAGGTGTCCACCGCAGTTTTTGCACATGACTTC
>JBGSPC010000161.1:0-2602 GCA_041738805.1 Terrimicrobiaceae bacterium
CGGAAGACTCCCATCGACGCCAGTTGCGCTTGGGTTAGGAAGGCTGCATCAGGTTGGCCGCCTTTGATGGCGACTTCCAACACAGCCAAACGCTCCATCTGGTGAGAAAGCGCCTTAAGGCTGAACTCCTTACTGGCCGACTTTTGAGATTGGCTTGGGGTTGTCATAATTTTTTCTTTCTCAGATGGTCCTCATAAACTCGTCAGTAAACTGGTCAACCACTCCTCCAGCAACCACAGCCACCTCTGGATTGCCCGTTAAGTAACCAACCAGAAAGCTCGTGCCCAAGCCAAGGCAGTCGCCAATATCAAATCCACCAATGCCCATCGCCTGGTCTCCCGGCAAGGGCGAGTCCGTGGCTGTGTAGTAGAAGTCGCTATTTTGCCAAGCGTCCATAAATTTATTCAGGGGGTAGGCCACCCCGGCTCCATCGGGCATTCCGGAGTCATTGAGAGTGACCATCGGGTTGCTTGGATCCGTAAAATCCATGCCGGTGACTACAACCGCATGATCGGCACTGGTAAAAGCTGACGAATCGAGACCCAAAACGTCAATTAGCCAGTTTTTGAGCTCGCCAAGAGGGCCAAGATCCCAAAGTTCGCTTGAGTTGACGCCAACGATAACCCCGTGCCCAAATTGGAGTTCCGTGGCAAGGTCGTGAGCGGTGGCGTTCATTACTGAGTGATTCGGAATACCGTATAAATCCATAAGATTGCCAATCTCGGAAGGCGGAGTTCCCGAATCAGGATCCCACCATCCATTGCTCATCGAGATGTAGTTGGCGTCCTGGAGGGTGAGATTTTGTTCGAGAAACTGATTGATGAGGCTGGTCTCTGCAGCTACCGCACAGTTTGTGTCCGTGTCTTGCATCTGCCAGTCATCGACTTGTCCGTCTGGGTCGCCGATAAAAAATGAATCATCCATAGTGTATTTTTTTGTTTGTTTTTTTCAGTTCGAAAGTAGCACGACTTCTTGTTTTCGCAGAAGGACGCCGGAAACTCTCAATCCTGTTTGTCCGAAACGAATGATCCTTGGCGACGGCATGGTGTCGGTGGTGTGTTCCACCGCAACCGGTCGCTGCAATGCCGGGTTCCACTCGGAACACTCAATCAGTTCTACTTCGCAAAGTGTGAGTGTCTCTGCGATGGCCTCCCGGAGGCGCGAGAGCTTTGCGATGCTTCCCGGGTCTGTTGCGCTTTGCTTCATCCATTCCAGTTCATCGTAGAGGCCAACTGCCGCCAAAGCGAATTCCTCAACGCGGTTCCGCTCATTCTGGTTTGCAGGAAAGCTCTCTCGCAAGACTTCCATTCGATCTTCGAGTAATGCGTGCTCTTCGATGTTGCCGGATGACGATTTGATCCAGTCCTCGGCAATCCGACAAGCAGACTGCCATGCGGCAAAATAATCAGTGTTGCGGACAACTGGAGTTTGTCTGAATTCTTCAATGGCGGGCTCACAAACCTGCGATGTTTTCGGGATGTTGGCAACGCCCACTTTCCGATCAAGCCCCTTTCGCCGACGAAGCCAAAATGCTACCGTAACGAGCGATAGAGCGATCAAAACCACCAGCGTCATCCATTCCAGGAGTCGGGGTGCGAAAATATTGCTGCGAAATTCCAGATCCATTCCAGTAATTCTGGGATCTTTTGTATTGAGACTCCTCCTTGGTTACGAGAAAAATGTAGGTTCGACGCAAGCTGGATCTGGATTCATACGCTATAAACGTAGGCCCACAACACATTTGCCCGGAAATGGTTAGGATCTAGTTCCGCGCCTGTCGAAATCTCCAGGTTCCCGGGCTTTTCAGTGAGGTCCAATCAAGAATCCGCGATGTTCTCGGCGTTTCCCCAGCAGAGGTGAGCCCGAAAAATGCAGCTACGAAGATTCGGGTGCCCGTGCTCGTCGTTCATGGGGACAGAGATGATCGTATCCCCGTAGCCTATTGCCGCAGACGAACAGGACATTGCATGGCATGGTGGCTTTTACGGGAGCCTGAAGATACTTGGAACCTCCGGATTCTGCACTAAGGTTGGTTGCCCAGAAGCCCGGAGATAATGTTGAACGCAAGCCCAAGGACAGCGAGGTTGAAAGCGAAAGCAATGAGACCGTGCAGGAGTGCCCAGCGACGGATCTCGCGCGAGGCGATCTGGACATCTGAAACTTGGGATGTCATGCCGATAATGAAGCTGAAATATGCGAAGTCGTGGTAGTCGGGCTCCATCTTCCCCTCAGGAAAAAGCAACGCGGCCCCTCTATCCGAAGGGTGGCGACGGTAGTAAAGATAGGCGTATTGCAGGGTAAATACCGTATGGATGAGAGCCCATGAGAGAAGCACAGTTGTCAGGGCTAGTGCGTAGTGCTCCGCTCTGGGCTGGTCAGCCCCCGTGAGTAATGGCAAAAGGTAGAAGACGGCACCGAGGCTGGCGCAGGCAGATGCCAGCACAAACAGAAAAATCCACTTCCGTGTGGAATGTTGGAGCCGTGCTGTCTGCAAGACGACCTTCGGCTGCGCCGTGAGAATTCTTGCCCAAGCCAGGGCCAGGAGGCTGAGGGCGAATGCATCCCATGACAAGATCAGGCACCTGCCCCAGTCAACATGGCT
>JBGSPC010000162.1:0-5362 GCA_041738805.1 Terrimicrobiaceae bacterium
GACTTCTTCTCCGACTTTATCTCTCCCTCCCTCGATGTCCTTAACAAACGTCTTTGTGCCGCTCTCTGCCACTTCATGCAATCCTCTCAGACCGTCGCCTCTCAATGCGCTTTCCGGAAATGAATTTCGGGAGGTGCTCTACGCAAAATTGTGTGGCCAAGGAAAATTGCATGGCCCGAGGTGGAAAATAGAGGGTTTTCAGCGCAAGCGCCTTTTGACATTTCAAGTCGTAACGCAAGCTTTTTAAAAAGGGACACAGACATTTACCCAACTAACCTGCTTGTGTTTTCTCAGCGCGTCTGCACGTTCTTTTTCCAACAGAATTACCCCGACTCATTTCCCTGATCAAAGCCGAGGCAGCAAACCAGTCGAACGTTGGAGCCAGCGGACGACGTAGCGGTGGTCCTCGGATTCTGGATTCCCAGAAATTTCTGGTTTCTGATTCTGTTTAAAGAGCTCTTCCAAACAAAGAGATTCGTTCCGAATTCCTCTACGAAGATTCGCGGGGATGCCCTGATCTACGTTTCGTCCTGTGAATCCTCCAAATCCTGTCAAAAAATCTCATTTTCCCTGATCAGTCCGGAAGAATCACGGTCGCGACGACCGTTCCCTCTGGCCATTACCTCACAACCCGTCCGGAACTTGAACCTCCGGCCAAGGCTTCGGCTTCAGCGCGTGAGGTGAAATTCACGTCGCCCACCACAGAATGGCAGAGGCATGACGCAGCAACAGCAAAGCCGATGGCTTTGGAAGGCTCGGCGAGTTCGGGAGTGGTCAGAGCAAAAATCAACCCTGCCCCGAATGAATCGCCTCCGCCCACGCGGTCAACAATGTCCCGGATCTCGTAGGGCTTGTAGGCTCCTTGTTCCAGCGGAGCAAAATGGGGTTGGGCCGCTTTGACATCATAGAGCATCGCACCCCAGTTGTTATGGGAGGCGGAGATGCTCTCACGCAGGGTGATGGCCACATATTGGACGTTGGGAAATTGGGAGGCAATCTGAGAGGCGACGTCGGGATAAGCGCTGATATCAAGGTGACCGGATTCGACATCGGTGTTGGCGGCATGAATGCCGAGCACATCGGCCGCGTCTTCTTCATTGGCGATGACAACATCCACATACGGCAAAATGCTGCGAAGAGTTCGCCCCGCGAGGGCCTTTGAATCCGTTCCCGGTTCCCAACTCCACAGTTTTTTGCGGAAGTTGAGATCACACGAAACCGTCAGCCCTGCCTCCTTGGCAGCCCGCACGGCATGCAGAACGGCGTCAGCGGAGATCTTTGAAAGTGCCGGTGTGATGCCTGTCGTATGAAGCCACTGCGCTCCTTCAAAAATTTTCTCCCACGGATAATCGCCGGCCGGTGTCAGACTCACGGAAGAATTCGCCCGGTCATAAATGACATTGCTGGGACGCTGATTCGCCCCGGTTTCCAGGAAATAAATGCCAAGTCGCCCTGATGAGGTCCGAAGAATTTGCGAGGTGTCGACTCCCAGCCCGCTCAGAAAACCCACGCAAGCGTCGGCGATGGTGTGTTTTGGCAGGGCTGTGACAAACCGGGCCTTCGCGCCCAATTGTGTCAGAGAAGCCGCCACATTGGATTCAGCTCCTCCAAACGTGAATTCCATGATTCCGGGCAGTGCCTGACGAAATCTCAACTGACCCTCCGGGGCGAGGCGGGCCATGACTTCTCCAAAGGTGACAATTGTTTTCATACAGTGTGAATATAATTAAGCTCTGACGGTTTGGATGATTTTCATGGCTTCAGCAGCCAGGTTGGTGATGGTTTTCCAGTCCCCGGCGAGAATGGCTTCGCGGGGGGCGAGCCAGGAACCACCCAACGCCGCGATCTGGGGTTCGGCAAGGTAAGTGGCCATGTTTTTTGCATTGATGCCGCCGAGAGGAATATATTTCAGCCCAAGGTGTTGATACGGTGCCGAGATGTTTTTGAGGAATGGCAATCCTCCGGAAGCTTCGCAGGGGAAAAACTTCAAGAGCTGACACCCCACCTCCAGCGCTGCTTCAATGTCTGAAGGGGTCGCAATGCCAGGAGCAAAGGGCAGGCCCTCCCTCCGTGCGGCTTCAACAACCCGGGGGTTAAAGCCGGGGGCGACCCCGAAGGCGCCGCCAGCTTCTTTGACCTCAAGAACCTGAGCTGGCGTCAGCACGGTGCCAACACCCACCAACATCTCAGGAACCTTGTTGCGAATCTCTTTCATCGCTCCCAGGGCCGCGCCAGTCCTCAGCGTCAGCTCGATGGCATCAATGCCGCCGTCCAAGAGCGCCTTTGCCAAAGGGACGGCATCCTCGACGCGGTCAACAATCAAAACGGCAAGAATTCCCGCACGTTCAATCCGTGCGGCCAGTTCAGGAGAAAAAGCAGGGTTCATTTATGAAAGAGTCATTATTGCAGAAAGCCGGCAGGATGCCAGCGGTCCCGGGATCCAATCAGCAAATTTCATCTCAGAGGCTCCACATCCAGCCACTTCCTCTCTTCCCAGCTCTTGATGCCAAGCTCGGCCAACTGCACGCCTTTGGCGCCCTGAAGCAGCGTCCATGGGAACGGCTCGTCGAGGGCGACATGACGGAGGAAAAGCTCCCATTGCACTTTGAAGGCATTGTCGAAGGTTTCCTGCTCCGGCACTTTTGACCAACCGTCAAAGAAAGGAATCGGCTGGGCAATGTCAGGGTTCCACACCGGCTTTGGCGTGTTTCCGTAATGTTGGACATAACATTCACGCAGCCCGGCCACCGCCGAGCCATGTGTCCCGTCAACTTGAAGGGTAAGAAGGTCATCCCGGCGCACGCGCACGGTCCAACTGGAGTTGAAATGCGCGATCACGCCGCCTTCGAGTTCGAAGGTCGCATAGGCGGAATCATCGGCCGTGCAGGCATAGGTTTTTCCGTTTTCGTCCACCCGCTCAGGGATGTGGGTCGCACCCAAACAGGAAACCGCCTTCACCTCCCCAAACAGATTGTCCAGGACGTAGCGCCAATGACAGAGCATATCCACGATAATGCCGCCATCATCTTCCTTGCGGTAATTCCAACTCGGTCGCTGGGCCGGCACACTGGTACCTTCAAAAACCCAATACCCGAACTCCCCGCGCACGCTCAAAATCTTGCCAAAGAAGCCCTGCTCTTTCAGCCGCTGCAGCTTCCGCAAACCCGGGAGCCAAAGCTTGTCCTGCACCACCCCGTTCTTCACTCCCGCCTTGGTTGCAATATCAAAAAGCTCCAAAGCCGATGCCGTTGAGACCGCCGTGGGTTTTTCACAATACACATGCTTCCCGGCCGCAATGGCTTTCTTCACCGCATCCGCCCGACGACCCGTCGTCTGAGCATCGAAATAGATAATATTTTTGGGATCAGCCAGCTCCTTGTCGAGGTCAGTCGTCCACCGCACACCCTCATCCATCGCCGCCAACTGTGCCAGTTTGGCCTCATTGCGACCGACCAGGACCGGCTCCGGCCACAAAACTTCGCCGTCATTCACTTTGACGCCCCCCTGCTTGCGAATAGCCAGGATCGAGCGGATGTAGTGCTGATTGGTTCCCATGCGTCCAGTGACGCCGTTCATGATGATTCCGATGGTGTGTTTTTTCATAAAATATAATTACAGTTTACAGTGTATAGTGATAGTTATTCAGTTTTCAGTGGTTCAGTTTACAGATAATAGCCGGATCAGCCCTCTAGGTGGGTGGTTTGTCTTTCTGCTGAACACTGAACACTGTAAACTGAAAACTTCTTCAAGGTTTCTCCGTGCATTGCGGTTGCGCCCCTTCAGGCAGCGCCGGAACATCAATCCCGGCTTTGGGCAGGGTCCCATCCAATTCCTGACGCCAATGCGCGACATCCCCGGCGGGTCCGTAGCAATAAATCATCCGGAGCGGGGTATTTCCGATATTGGTGAGCTGATGGAAAACCGTGGGCGGAATATAAACCATCTGACCTGTGGTCACGGTTTGACGCTCCTCGCCGAGACAAACCTCGCCGGTTCCTTCCACAATAAAATAGACCTCTTCCTGTTCCTGGTTGTGCCAGGGAACCTGGCCGCCATTGGGGTCCAGGGTCACATTGCCCATGGCGAAGTTCGTGGCTTGGATGGGGGCCAGGCCGCCAACGAGGTTTTGGGTTCTGCGGCGGGCGGGGTAGCGCCGGCCTTCAATTTTGGCTAAATCGGAGATAATCATGGGTGTTTTGGAGGGTTATTGGATGCCGCCGAAGAAGGTGTAGTTTTTGCCTTCGGCGAGGCGTTGGAGGTAAAGAGCAAGTTCGCGGGCATGGTAATCGCCCCACATGGAGGATTCGCCACGGGGGATTTTGCTGCCATCGGGCACATGATCCCACCCATTCGGGCGATGATAAATTGAATGCAGGATCAGACCCTGATGCCCCGCATCCACGGAAAGGTAAGGTTCGCTGAGCACCGTCTGAGCCGTGGTGAGCCCGGCTTGCCAATATTTCGCGCCCTTGCCGGTTTCCCCGAGGTAACGTCCAAGACGGAGGAGGCCCTGAGCGGCAATCGCGGCTGCGGAGCTATCGACCGGTTCCCAGTCATTTTCAATCTGAGCCGGCCGATCCAGATAATCCCCGAGCTTGTGAAGAAGAGGGGCGCCCGTATCCCAATAAGGGATGCCGTCCGTGGGCGTGTGTTCGATGTAGAAATCGCAGGCGGCCAGCGCGGGTTTGAGGAAAAGGTCCGTCACAGCCTGGCGTCCGCCAAACGGCTCCAGCTCGGAATCATCCAGCGTGGCCAACCATTCGAGTTGCTCGGGATAGCCCGCCACAATCCATGCCAGCCCACGTGTCCACGTGGTGAATGGCGAATAGCCCTGCTGGGAGTTCGGGCAGCGATAACTTCCATCATTCAAATTAAAAACACTCTCATGCGCCACACGTCCCCGGATGTCATACGCATCCCGTCCCTCACCAAAATAAACCGCATAATCGGACGTCGCTCGGGCATGTTTGATCACGCGATCCAGGAGCGAAATCCTGGCGTCCTTTTCTCCCATGAGCACATGACCGAGATCATGCGAAACCGACAGCGCCCGAAGCGACCGAATGGTATCAGCAAAAAGCGAATGAGGCCCATTGAAGGAATGAATATACCCCCCGCCGCCGGCGATGTCGGTCCAGCGCGCGGCCTGAACCGCTCCCGAACACTTGAGCGCCAGTTCGTAAAAATCTTTCTCCCGCGCATCAAATGGAATTTTTCCTTCAACCATCAGCCGCAACAAATTCCCGTAGGTGCTGACATTGTTAAATCCGTGGTCATGGACACCAATGTGCGTGATATGATGGGCCATGCGGTCCCGCGTGCGCGTGCGGCCAAGTTCCAGAAAGGCCTCATCGCCCGTGGC
>JBGSPC010000167.1:0-2817 GCA_041738805.1 Terrimicrobiaceae bacterium
AGGGAGAGTTCTCGATGGAGTACAAAAACCACATGCCGGTGTACCCCAACGTCCAGGAAGAGCTGGCCGCGGAATACCAGAAAAAGAAGGCCGAAGAGCAGGCAGCCAAGAAGTCAGTGATCTCGGTGGACGAGGAAGAAACCATACGTCGCATCGGGGTGATTTCCATTCCCACTTTCTATCTGGACTTCGAAGCACGTGGAAACGGTGATAAGAATTTCAAGAGTGTGACCCGCGATGTGGCACGCTTGCTGGACGAGTTGAAGGCGGAAAAGGTCGACGGCGTGCTGATCGATTTACGCGATAACGGCGGTGGATCGCTGACGGAGGCCGTCGAATTGTCTGGCTTGTTTGTCGGCAAAGGGCCCGTGGTACAACAGCGCGACGCTAAAGGCAAAGTTACTGTGGCGAACGATGCGAACGCCACCATTGCATGGAATGGTCCTCTGGGTGTCCTAATCAACCGGGGATCTGCATCTGCTTCAGAGATATTTGCGGCAGCAATTCAGGACTATGGCCGTGGCCTTGTGATCGGCGAACGCAGTTTTGGCAAAGGCACCGTCCAGACCATGGTCAATCTCGATCAATTTGCCGAAATGAAAACCGCGGCATTAGGCGAACTGAAGCTGACCATTGCACAATTCTTCCGCGTTAACGGGGGCACCACGCAACTGCGGGGAGTGAAGCCGGAAATAAGCTTCCCTTCGTTTGCGGATGAAGAAAACTTGGGTGAAGCGGGCTTTGACAATGCGCTTCCCTGGGTAAAGATCGAGGCTGCAGATTATGCGCCCCTAGGAAATATGAATACATTCCTGCCGGCGTTGAAAATGCGCCATGAAGCCCGCGTGAAAGCCAATCGGGAATTTCAGTTCCTGCAGGAAGATGTTGCCGAAGTCAGTCTCCGGCGCAAAAAGAACCTGGTTTCATTAAACGAGGCCGAACGCCGCACTGAACGAAAAGTCCAGGAGGCCAAGCTCGCCTCACGAGAAAAATTGCGTGAGGTTGGTAAAAACACTCAATCGGATCTTCTGAGCCAGGAACCGTTACTGGCACAAATAGCATCAACCCAAGACGATGGCCTGCAGGCTAGCGAACGCAATCTCAGCAATGAGCTTGCGGCAGAAAAGGCACGGAAAAATGCTAAGGATATCTTGCTGGATGAGGCTGCCCATATTCTCAGTGACGAAGTGGGACTCTTGAAGCAAGAAATCAATGTGGCATCAAGCAACAAGCTGACGGCACCCTTGACTCCCTCCCAGAAATTGCGACTTGATCCAACTCCAGCCGTTATCTGGTAAGAAAATGGGTCCTCCTGTGTTGATGCGCTGGCCAGACATTAGCCAGAGGGCGCCTCCCCCAAAAAACTGGCCGAGAAAGCATGGCACTTTCCCCCTGTGCGTGGCTTTCGTCTTTATGAAGGCAACTGATCTGCGCGGTTCAGATTGATCAGGGTATGCGAATTTTCGCGGACCACCTCTGTCCCGCCAAGGTCGTGCTCCGGGACGCGGCTCATTAATTTTGATTGCGACATGCCGTCGTCGAGCGGATGGTAGAGCTGGAGCCAATGCAGACGTAACCATTGCGAAGTTTTTGTCAGGGCAGACGACCCAAGGGCGACCCTACGACCGGAACCTTGGCTGTTCGCCACTGGCGGGGTTTGTATTTTCCTCAATCATCGTACCCTGAAGCGCCAGACTGTCATGAACGGCCACAGTGGCCAGCACGGCGAGGCTGATGGCGATGATCGAATGAACGACAAGCAGATATGTTGGGGTTCTTGTAGATGTCACCTTCGGCGAGGGCTCCAGCCGGGTAAGCAAAGACCCGCTGCCCAGCGGAATCTGCTGCGGATGCGCAAGTTTGCCCTATCCTTGTTGCGCTTAGACAAACAGTAGCCCAAACGTAGCTACATAGCCACGGTAAACCGTCGATCGAATTCTTGATTGTCGAGCCTCATTGCTCGGGATCGCGCCGCTAGGTTAAATGCAATTACGCGGTGAATTTTCTTGACCAGTCGGCCTTTTATGACTATTATGCGCGCCTCTGTTCCTCGATAGCTCAGTCGGTAGAGCGCCGGACTGTTAATCCGTAGGTCCCTGGTTCGAGCCCAGGTCGAGGAGCCATAAAAATCAAGGGGTTACGTGTGAACGTAACCCCTTTTGTTTTGGCGCAAGCCCGAAATATCAGACAGTTGTCTGATATTCGACTGGTCGAGGGTCGCGCGCACGTCTGCTGGATATCGCCGATCGCCTCTCGCTGCGAGCCTCCGCTGCCAACGTGTGTACATGCTGGGCAAGCTTTGTTGGGCAGCGCACCCGCCGTCAGCAACAGGCAGCACGAGGAGGGCTCGGGTGGCAAATGGCCACTGCTGCTGCATCACGTCCGCCATGACCGTTCGCTGCGCCAAGGACCAACCCTGCGGAGCCCTTTTCGCTCACCGTCAATCTGCAGCGGCTCTGAGGCGGCAGGGAGGACTCGAACCCCCGTCCTTTCTCCTGATGATGCAGCTTTCTGGCTATCTGTGCGAATCCTGTGCGAATCGACAAGCGCGACCGGGCCTTTGTTGGCACGGAATCGAACCGCCGTCCGTTTCCCGCCAACCTCAAAGTGGAGGCGACCAAAGCGCCTCACCTCAGCGAGATCATCTGCACTAAGTCTGATGACCCGCCAGGGTCATGAGACTTAGCTGGAATCCGCCAGACGATTGACCCAACGATTGGCCAATTCGTCCCAGCCCTGCAAAGTGCCGCTTGCATCAGTACCCTTGCGCCAGAACCCCTGCCAGTAGGCTCGAAGCTCACTCTCTGCGCGAAGCAC
>JBGSPC010000207.1:0-12861 GCA_041738805.1 Terrimicrobiaceae bacterium
AGCCAGCGCATCTTCGGCAACGCCCAGGGCCACGGGTGAGGCGACAGCTGCCGGCTCGGTGGGGCTCTCCTCGCCGCCCGCTCCTGACCCCGGTCCGCTGGACCATGTCAGCGAGGGAAGTCCTTGCGCATTGACCCCAACCACAGCAACCCCTTTGTCATTTCGAAAGGGATAGCCATTCAAACGGAGTCCACCGATACTCGAGCGTCCGGCCACGACGATCAGAGAGTTTTTTCCGGCATATGCCAAAGCGGTGGCCACGGCATTGTCGAGTTGTAAAAATTCCCGAAGCATTCGCTCTCCCTCATTTTGCACCCCGGCTTTTCCAATCAACCCTGCATCCACAATCAATAAATACCCCTTGCGATTGAATTGAAGCAGTTGAATCGCCTGGCCCACCATTTCGGCAAGCGAGGGCTGGGCGGCTGACTTGGAAATCTCATCAGCAAAAGCCAGGTTTCCCTCCGAAAAAAGCCCGATCAATTTGGGGGCTCTCCATTGGGGAGTGTTGAGCAATTCAGCCTTGGTGCGCACAACGTCAAAGCCGGACTGCCGCAGCTCAAGCGTCAAATCACGGCCGTCCGAGCGCCCGCCGCCCTTGTGCTCCGGGATAAAATCCGAGGCGCCCCCGCCGAGCAAAAGATCAAAGGCCGGGGATTTGATGAGTTGCAACGCAATGCCGGCTGAATCATGCGGGTCGCTGGTTTTGGCATAGTAGGCCGCTGCTCCCGTATCTGTCACCGAGGCATTGGTCACCACTCCCACCGCACGGCCTCTCTCCCTCGCCACATCGGCCAGGTTCACCAAGGGAGCCCCGGAGGAGTCCTGGCCCAAATTGCGATTGTTGACTTTCCTCCCACTGCCGATCGCCGTGGACGAAGACGCAGGATCGCTCACGGCAAAATCCCCCGCATGACTCGTCAGCAGCGAAAGCACGGGAAACCGCTCAATCGACAGCCGGCTGTCCGCCCCTCCTCCATACATCCTGGCTGCCGTCAGAGTGGAGACATTGATGTTATCCGCCACAAAAAGAATGATCGCAAAGGGCTTCTGAACAACCCAGTTGACATAATACAGAAGGCCGCCACCGACAAAGACCAGCAGGCACAAAAGGGCAAGAAACTGGTTTCTGGCTCTCTTGCTCACGAAATGAAAATATTCTCCACCCCTTGTATCCATCATATCGCCCCCCTCTCTGCAATCCTGCATCGGAAAAAATTTGGCCTCCTGGCACAGCCACGTGAGACCTCAGCGAGATGCCGTTCCACGGTCCGGAGCGACCCAGGGTCGATGGTTCGTGACCACCAACCCCGCAGGGGATGGCATCATTCCAACGAAATTTTCCAAAAACTGGATTGACTCAGATTCCGTTCATCCTACTATCTCCCTCCCGTCCCGCGACGGATTCGTCTTATGGCAAACACACAAATTCTTCTCACTGAAAGCGTCCCCAACCTGGGAGCTGAGGCCGATATCGTCAAAGTCCGCCCCGGCTACGCCCGTAACTTTTTGATCCCGCGTGGCAAGGGACTGGAACTCAATGCCTCCTCCCTGCGCCGCGTTAACAGCCTCAAGGCCAAGCGTGCTGAACGCGAAGCCCGCGAGACCACAGCCGCTGAAGAGGTCGCTGCCCGCATTGGCAAACTCCGGCTTTCGTTCCTGCTCGAAACCGGCGAATCCGGCAAAGCGTTCGGTTCGATCACGGCAAAAGATATTCACGATCGTCTCATGGCGGAACTGCCCGAACTCGACCTCCCCAAACATGCGGTCGAACTCGAAAAGGCCATCAAAGAAACCGGCCCGCAGATTGTCCCCGTGCGGATCCATCCGGATGTCACAGCCAAGCTCTCCATCAAAGTGGTTGCTCCCAAGGCTGAAGAATCGGAATCATCGGATGAGTCCAATGATGAAGAAGGCTCAAAACGACCCGTCCGCAAAAAACACGCGGCCTGATCCGCTGAATCAAATTCAGCCAAAAAACCAGCCAACGTCCCTCTGACTTATTATGCCTCCTGATTCTCCGGCTCATGCCGACGAGAATTCCGTTAGTGGAAACGGGGCTTCGAAGTCCAAAGGTGCGACAAAACGTCGGCCTTCTTCACAAAAATCCGGGAGTTATTTACCGGATATTCACAGGTCCCTCCCAAGCAGCATCGACGCGGAGAAGGGCCTTCTGGGGTCGATCCTCCTGGCCCCGGACCGTGTGGTGGATGAGTGCATCCAGCAGAAGATCACACCAGAGTACTTCCACCTCCCGTCGCATGCGCTGATTTTCAGCACCGCGCTGACCATGCGCGACACCTCGAAGCCGGTCGATTTCATTTCTGTCACACAATACCTGGAGGACAGGAAACAGCTTGAGGAGGCAGGAGGAGCCGGCGCTATCGCCGACTTATTCACATTTGTTCCAACCCCCGCCAATGCAGCCTATTACATGACCCTGCTGCGGGAGAAGTTCCTCCTGCGCAAAATCATTCTCATCTGCAGCGAGTACACCTCCCGTGCGTACGAAGAGCAGGGAGATATCCAGATCCTGCTCGATGAGGTGGAAGAAAAAGTTCTGGAGATTGGCGATGACCGGTTTGGTGCCAAAATCCCCGACATGCGCCAATTGGCGATGCAGGCGCTGGAAGAAATCGAACACCTGGTTAACAACCGCGGAGGGATCACCGGCCTGCCATCGGGATTTGCCGGAATCGATTCGCTCACCAACGGGCTCCATGCAGGCGAAATGATTGTCATCGCGGCCCGTCCCTCCATGGGCAAAACCGCGCTGGCCATGAACATCGCTGAGCACGCCGCCATGGATGCCGGGAAGTCGGTGATTGTCTACAGCTTGGAAATGAGCACCCAACAGCTCATGCAAAGGCTCCTCTGCTCACGGGCCAGGGTTGATCTCAACAAATTGCGTCAGCAGTTTATCGGGAAGAATGACATGAGCAACCTCATCAATGCCACCACGAAGCTTTCGGAGTGCAAGATGTTCATTGATGACACCCCGGGCCTCAGCATCCTCGAATTGCGCGCCCGGGCCCGCCGCCTCCACAGCCGTCACGGGGTGGACCTTATCGTTATCGATTACCTTCAGCTTCTGAGATCTCCCTCCAAACGTGGCCAGGAAAACCGTCAGATCGAAGTCGCGGAAATTTCGTCGGGTATCAAGGCTCTCGCCAAAGAACTCCGGGTTCCCATTGTTGTCCTTGCCCAGCTCAACCGTAATCCCGAATCCCGCACCGGCGGCAGCAAAGGCAAACCCCGCTTGAGCGACCTGCGCGAATCCGGTTCGATCGAACAGGACGCGGATGTGGTCGGCCTCCTTTGGCGTGAAGAATATTATGCCGATGATGATGACTCCAGAAAAGAGAGCGAAGGCCGCTCGGAACTCATCATCGCCAAACAGCGAAACGGCCCCGTCGGAGACATTCCCCTCACGTTCCTTAAGCATTTCACCCGCTTCGAAGACCGCGCCCCTGACAAGCCTGAGGCACATTAGCTGACGAATTGATTATCCAACTCTGAAAGAGTTGAGGGCTGGAGGAATTCAAGGGCCGGTCCATGCGCCACGATAGACCCAAGGTCGTCCGGGGTGGCGGATCAAAACCTCCCGTTTGCATGATCCAGGTGGATCACTCAGACGGGGGATTTCTCTAATTGCTCGGCGATAATCACCGGAGGAGGGCTTGAGATTTTTGGGATGGGTTGGCCTCGCGTGAGGCAGCCTTGTCTCCAGTAATCTCCGAGCTGGTGATCAAATTCCGGAGAAAAGCGTAGCATTCTCCCGTAGTAGGCAGGTCCCGGAGTGGGTGACAACTCACCGAAGAAGACCTCCTTGCCCGAGGTGTAGAGATCAATCCCGCAAAACGGGGTATCCAAACGCACCGAGATGTTTTTTGCTGTTTCAATCATTGCGTCCGCATTGGCGGGAATAACCGGTGTCCCTTGAGCGCGCGATCCTCCGATTGTGAACGCACCTTCAGGCAGGGGAAGGAAACCGGACCCGAAGCATGACAGTTGGAAAGGATTTGTGTTGCGGTTGTGTTGCAAAATCAGGCCCGTGGTTTCCCCGAACATCCAGAATTTGTAATCGAATGGAATTTGGTCCTGACCATTTTCTCCTGCGACCAGCTCCTCCGCGAGGAGGGGGCCCGGTGTTTTGCCAAGTTTCGCAAAAACCAGTTTCAGGTCGTCAATGATCTCCCCGCCGGTGAAAGACTTTTGGCGTATCATCTCGTGAAAGCGATCTCCCTGACGTTCCAAAAGATAAACTCCGTGGGAGGACCAAAGGTCAGTGGGTTTCAGAGCAAACCGCGAAGGTAATTGCGGGAAATCGATCGAGTCAGGGTCTTCAAAGACTTCGTAGGTCGCGGGCACCCTGACGCCAAACGACTCGATTAACTTTTTACGCGGGATCTTGCCCATCACAACCCCTCTTGGTGTCACATCGGTGAATCTGGCATGGAGAAACTCGGTGAATCGCCGGGCCTCATACTCCGGGGTTTGAGCAGCAGGCAGTGGTTCCATAGGGTGTTCTCGTAGCGGCGTGCCTTGAGAAGGTCAAGCCCTTGGCATTCGCGTAGCGGCTTTGAGGATGCAATTCTCACCCAGCGACTGCCTGCAAAAAAAATCGGCTGGTACTTGCGCGGAGGGAAGTGGTTTTGTAGATGTAACCCCTTATGTCATCAGATGCCACCAGCGCGTATTCGCGCAAGAATCCGTATCCTGCGTCCATCTCTGTGAACCGGTCACTCACCGGCCAGGGTTCGGGGAAGGACACCCGCCACTTTGAGATTGATCTGGCTGATTCCGGTGTCACGTATGAGGTGGGGGATTCCCTGGGGGTGTTTGCATCAAATGATCCGGAGCTGGTTGAAGCCATTCTGGCGAACCGGGGTTTCACTGGAGAGGAGGACGTGCTGACAAGTGATGGGGTGCCGACAAGTTTGAGGAAAGCCCTGACTCACAATTTTGTGATCACCGAACCTGCAAAGCAGATTCTTCAAGCTTTGGCAGAGAAAGATCCTTCGGCGGCCTTTATCACCGAACTGCTGGATCCTGCCGCGAAGTCCAAGCTGGATGACTATTTGTGGGGACGGGATATCCTGGATTTGTTGGAGGAGTTTCCTGCCGCGCAGTTCACGGTCGAAGAATTTCTGAAAGTGCTTCGCAAGCTTCAGCCCCGTCTTTATTCCATTGCCTCCTCCCAAAAAGCCGTGGGAACCTCAGTGCACCTGACGGTGGCGGTGGTGCGCTACACACCCAAAGGCAAAACGCGCTTGCGCAAGGGAGTGTGCTCGACCTTCCTTGCGGAACGGGCCGGGGAGCCCGGGTCCCTGCCGGTTTTCACCCACACCGCAAAACACTTCCGTGTTCCCGAAGACCCGGCTCAAGACATTATCATGGTGGGTCCGGGTACGGGCATAGCCCCGTTCCGTGCTTTCCTTCAAGAGCGCAAAGCCACCGGAGCAACCGGGAAAAACTGGTTGTTTTTCGGCGACCAGCATGCCGCCACGGATTTTTTGTATCAGAGCGAATTTGAAGCTGCCCAAGCTGATGGGATTTTGCACCGCTTTGACACCGCATTTTCGCGGGATCAGGAGTTTAAGATTTATGTCCAGCACCGCATGCTTGAAAACGCGAAAGACATCTTTGAGTGGCTCGAAAACGGGGCCATCTTTTATGTCTGTGGCGACGCCCAGCGAATGGCCAAAGATGTGGATCACGCTCTCCATCAAATTGTGGAACAGGTGGGTGGAAAAACCCCCGGGGAGGCCAAAGACTATGTCGATGCTCTGAAGAAGGAGAAGCGGTATCGGAAGGACGTTTATTAACGTGTCAGATCCGTCTTCATCGAACCTCCTGCAGACCCGCATGACATCTTCCGAAAAACTATCATGACAGCTCCGTTCCGTTCCGTTCATTTTCTAGGCATTTGCGGCACGGCCATGGGGGCTGTCGCCGCAGCTTTGAAAGACCGGGGCATCACCATCACCGGCCAGGACAAAAACGTTTATCCGCCCATGTCGGATTACCTTGCCTCGCGGGGCATTCCAATCACGGAAGGATTTGACCCGGCAGACATTCCCGCGGACACCGAGCTGGTTGTGATCGGTAATGCAATGACGCGAGGCAACCCGGCCGTGGAGGCTGTTCTTAACAGCAAACGGCTCTACCTGTCCCTCCCGGAAGTCCTGAAGCAGTTTTTTTTGAGAGGACGTCATAATCTTGTGGTCACCGGCACCCACGGCAAAACCACAACCACCTCGCTCCTTGCTTGGATCCTGGAATCTGCCGGGCTTGCTCCCGGTTGGTTCATCGGCGGGATTCCTGCCAATCTTGGCTCTGGAGCCAATTTGAGGGATTCCAAACACTTTGTGATTGAGGGGGATGAATACGACACCGCCTTCTTCGATAAACGCAGCAAGTTTATCCACTACCTTCCGGAGCTTGTCATCATCAACAACCTCGAATTTGATCACGCAGACATCTACGAAAACCTCGAGGAAATTCAGACCAGTTTCCGGCGATTGCTGAATATTGTTCCCTCCCAGGGGATGGTGCTGGTGAACGCCGACGATCCCAACGCGCTGGCAGTGACGAAAACCTGCCCGGCGCCCATTGTGGAAGTTGGATTCACGCCGAACGCTGGCAACCGGATTTTGAATCCCCGTCAGAACCGGGAAGGCTCCACCTTTGAGCTTTTTGACACGGTTTTTGAGATTCCACTACTTGGTGAATTCAACATCAGGAATGCAGCCATGGCGGCCTCGGCAGCCCGGTTTTATGGGGTCCCTCTGGAATCGATTCGGGCGGCTCTGGCATCGTTCGAGGGAGTGAAGCGCCGTCAGGAAGTGCGTGGCGTTGTGCGGGGGATCACCATTGTGGATGACTTTGGTCATCATCCCACAGCCATCCGTGAAACGCTGGCAGGAATCCGTGCCCGCTACGGCAGTGCGAAGATCTGGGCACTTTTTGAGCCGCGTTCCAACACCACCCGCAGGAATATTTTTCAGGAGGAACTGCCAAAAGCCTTTGCCGACGCCAATGGCGTCTTCATTTCCAAGGTGGCCCGACTGGAACAAATTGAAGCTTCTGAACGCTTGAACCCGGAAAAAGTGGTTTCTGATATCGCAGCGGCCGGGAAACCCGCATTTTATTCAAAAGGTGCGGATGAGATCGTATCGAGCCTCCGTCCCCTGGCCAAGGAGGGAGATGTGGTGGTTGTCTTCTCAAACGGGGGATTTGAAGGCATTCACGAGAAATTGCTGAAGGGACTCTGATTTCGACAAAGGAGTTGAACTGTCAATCGATGACGCTACTCTGCGGGTCGTGAAACATGGGATTATTGGAAAAGCTGGATTGGCGGTAACGCTCGGAACTCTGTTGCTCTTGAGCTTTGGGGGGGGCGCACTTAAGGCCGCTGAGGCATTTGTCATCGTCGACAATCAGACCGGCCACATCCTTGCTTCGAAAAATGCCCGTGAAAAACGGCAAATTGCCAGCCTCACCAAACTGGCGACGGCCCTGGTGGTGCTTGATATGGCCGAATTAAAAAAAATTGATTTGAACCAGGTCGTCGCAATTCCCCCCTCAGCTATGAATGCCGGCGGGGCAAATCCGGTGGGTTTGCAGCAAGGGGACGGTATGAGTCTGCGCGACCTCATCTATTGTTCGCTGCTGGCCTCGGATAATATTGCCGCCACCGCTTTGGCTCACCATGCCGGAACACGGGTTCCCAACCCTGACGGTCTCTCGCCGGTTGGGAACTTTGTGGTTCAGATGAACGCGCTGGCCCGCGGCCTGAAAATGAAACGAACGCTTTTTCTGAACCCCAGCGGATTGGATGCCGGCGACGAAACCCTCCCCTATTCGACGGCGGAAGATGTTGCCCGGCTGACCCGCTACGCTTACACGGATGGGGATATTCCTTTTTATGTGTCCCAAAAATCCCGGACCGTTCATGTGTTCCGCGGGGGGCAGGAGATGCCCGTCATGATCAACAACACCAATGAGCTGCTGGGGCAGGAAGGCATTGATGGCGTAAAAACAGGCCGAACCTCCAAGGCCGGAGATTGTCTGATCCTCAGTTCAGAACGGACTCCGGAAGTTCGCAAGGACGGTGCCACGACCTACGTCACCCCACGGCGCCTCCAAATTATTCTTTTGGGCTCCCCTGACAGGTTTGGTGAAGGCATGGGATTGACGAGGAGAGGATGGGGCCTTTACGATACCTGGGCCCAGGGTGGTCGGAAAACCGACAAATCCAAAGCGCTTTAGATCAACACAGGAGGGAGTGGCCCCCGACACCCTTCTCCGCAATCAAGAGGAAGACATGTCAAAAACCAGAATTGGAATTCTCACCAGCGGGGGAGATTGCCCCGGACTTAATGCGGTTCTTCGGGGCGCCAGCAGAGCGGCGGAGCGTCACGGTTGGGAGACCATTGGCTTCCGCGATGGATTTGAAGGCCTGCTGCCTCCTGGAGATTTCATGGTTTTGGATCGCAAAGCCACATCGGGGATCATGCACTGGGGCGGCACGATTCTTGGAACGACCAATCGTGGCAGTTTTGTCGCAAAAGTCGGAGCGGGTGACAAAGCAAGCATCGCACAAGATGTGATTGATCGTGCCAAACAAACCTACAATGACCTTGGCCTGCGGGCCTTGATCACCGTGGGGGGAGATGGCTCGCTTTCCACCGCTCTTCAACTTTCCGAAAACGGTATGAACGTGATCGGGGTTCCCAAAACCATCGACAACGATTTGGAAGCCACAGCCATGACGTTTGGTTTCGACTCGGCTGTGGAGTGTGTGGCCGACTCGCTTGATCGTTTGCACACGACGGCTTCCAGTCACAAACGGGTGATGGTGGTTGAAGTGATGGGCCGCCATGCGGGCTGGATTGCGCTTTATGGCGGGATGGCAGGCGGGGCGGATGTGATTTTGATTCCGGAAATCCCCTTTGATTTTGACAAAGTGGCCGAAGAAGTTTACCGGCGGGATGTGACGGGCTGCAAATGCACGATCATTGTGGTGGCCGAAGGCGCCAGCCCGATTGACGGGAAGCAATTGCGTCATGCCACCGCCAGCGGCGAACACCGGCTTGGCGGTATTGGTGAATTGGTCGCCAAAGAAGTGGCCACCCGGACGGACAAAGAAGTCCGGACCTGTGTGCTTGGACACCTGCAGCGGGGTGGAGCACCCACCACGCTCGATCGCCTTCTTGGCACCCGGTTCGGCGTGAAAGCCGTAGAACTCATCGTGGATGAAAAATACGGCTCCATGGTCAGCTACCAGAATTACCAAGTCCTCGATGTTCCCATTTCCCATGCCGTTCACAAACTCCGCAAGGTCCCTGCCGATGGCGAGATGGTGCGGGTTGCCAAGACCATGGAGATTTCTTTTGGGGACTGAGTCCGCCAATTCGCCCCAATCCACGGGCTATCAATCCCAGCCTTAACATCACAATCCCCCCCCGATCCGCCGACCTATGCCAAGTGAAGACCCCATCCTAAAAAACGCAATCCGCGATGTGCCGGATTTTCCCAAAGTGGGCGTTTTGTTCAAAGACATCACGCCTATCCTCTCTGATGGAAAATTGCTCCGACGGGCCATTGACCAATTTGTTGAAGAGACCAAGGCCTATGGAGCTCAGAAGATTGCCGGTATTGATGCACGGGGGTTTCTGTTTGGTGCCACGGTTGCCGACCGTTTGGGTTTGGGGTTCGTGCCGATCAGGAAAAAGGGCAAGCTGCCATGGAAGACCCACTCGATTTCTTACAAATTGGAGTATGGGGAATCGGCCATTGAGGTTCATACGGATGCCTTTGAGCCCGGCGAGAAAGTGGCCTTGATTGATGACCTGCTCGCCACCGGAGGAACGGCAGCCGCCGCCATCTCCCTCATCAAAACCTGCGGCGCTGAGGTTGTCGTTGCGCAATTTCTGATTGAGCTGGAATTTCTGGAAGGCCGTCATTTGCTGGCTCCCACCCCCATCTCACCGTTGTTGCGCTACTAGGCAAAAGAGTCGTCCCTACAAGGCATCAGATTTAAGAATCAGCCCAGCCGCCTCCCCGGCATCTGCGACTACAAAATCCGCACCTGAGGCAAGGTGCTCATCTCCGTATCCTGTCAGTACCAGAATCGTCCGGCAGCCAAACGTCGTGCCGCACAAGATATCAGAAGATTTATCTCCGACGAACCAGGAGCGCCCCGGGTCAATCTGATGATCCCGGCAGGCCTCTTCGAGCATGCCAACGGCAGGTTTGCGACGCGGAGAAGAGACCTGTGGCGCATCCGGACAAAAATAGACCGCATCCCATGGATGGCCCAGTTGGCGCAGGAGTTCGGTGTTCACAGACTCGAAATCCGCGATGGAAAAATACCCCCGGCCAATGCCGCTTTGATTCGTGATCAGAATATTCAACCAACCCGCCGCCTTCAGGGACATGATTGCCTCGCCGGCTCCAGGTATCGCTTTGACCTTGGCAGGGTCGCCGCAATAATCCACTTCCTCCATGAGGGTCCCGTCCCGGTCCCAAAAAACCGCTCGTGCTAGTGCAGGGTCTGCTGACATGGCATCATCAAGAAATGCCGCAGAGGTAATGGCAAGGGCAAATCATCCCTTTCTTGAAGGGATCCGCCGGAGCCCCACATCAAAAAGAAAGAGGACAATCGCCCCTCCCACAAACCATGGCCAAAGTTCCAAGCGTGCAAGTTGAGGAGGGGTGGGAACAGAAAGCAGATCCGATGGAGCGGGCGAGACGGTTCCGCCGGTGGACATGGCAAGCCCGGTGAGCAGGGCGGTGTTTAACGGTCGCAGAAGGAATTCATCCGGATAGGAAAACGAAAATCCTGCATATTGGCTGGAGAGGGTCCTGCCTGCAGATTTCACCGTGGCCTGTAGGTGCAAGGTGCCTTGATGCGCAGCTTGTACAAATCCCCCAAGCCGGCCCGGGCCGATTTGTTCCAGAGGTATTGTCCTGATGGTGCCCTGGCCGTCATGAATCGAAAGTTCTCCCTGCACATTTTCCAATCCCCGTCCGAACATATCAATGGCTTCGACGGTGACATCCAGCCCCCCCGGAGTTTTGGCGATCGCGAGGGGGAAGCTCCGCAAGTCAGCGCCGCGTTGGATCTCGCGAATCACCTGCGCCCAGAATTTTCCGAAGCCCTCCCAGCCAAGCCATTCCGAGGCCCAGATATCGCGGGCATCCGAGGTGAAGGCCGCTGTTTTTCCGAGGCCTGACCGCCACGTGGCAAGCAGGGGTTCTCCAGATTCGGTTGAGAGCCACAGATCGGCCCCTGGCCGAAGAACCGTGCTCACAAAACCGAGAAGGGGAGGGGCTGTCACAAAATCGATGCCTTCCAGGAAAGGGGCTCTGCGATTGGGCACCGCCAAAAATGGCACCTCACGGATGGCAGGCCGCGCCGCTAAAATGGTCTCCCTCGCAAAAATTTGGGGAATATTTTCCGCCGAGTCGGTGTGATAATATCGCCCGTTCCCCCACCTCGCCAACTGATCAAGCAGCAAGGCATCAGCATCGGAACCCACACCAACCGTGCTGAGGGTGATTTTATCAGCCACAAGCCTCGTCGCAATTTCTGCATAAGGGCCAGGAATCGAGACCCCATCGGTGAGAAGGATGATGTGTTTGATTTTAGCCGGGGATTTGCGAAGGGCTTCCCATGCCAGTTCCAGGCCGGCGGCAATATTTGTTCCGCCGCCCGCTTCGATCGTCGCCAAGTGGGCGGCTATGGTGGTTTTGTTGGAAACACTCTGCAATTCTGAAACCCACCGGGCCCGTCCGCTGAATGCCACGACCCCGGCATAATCCAGCGGGGTGAGGACATTGATCGCAGCCTGCGCGGCGGAGGCTGCCATGGAAATTTTTTCCCCCAGCATGCTTCCACTGCTGTCGATGACCGGCACGATGGCCAGCGAAGGATCTTCCACCTGTTTTTGAAATTCCGACCGAACGGGCAAAAGATCTTCAAGGGTGGTTCCACCGTATCCCCCGGGACCAAATCCCTTACCGCCCCCCAACATGAGCAGCCCGCCACCAAAATCTTTCACATAGGATGTGAGACTGTTCATCTGGGCAGGGGATAAACTTTCTGCAGCCACTTCATCCAGGATCACAGCATCAAAAGAAATCAGGTCTGCCGGGTTGGCGGGGATACCCTGGGGGGGGCGGAGTTCAGTGATGACGCCCTGGGGCTCCAGTGCGGCAGCTAGAAGGGGCGATGGCTTTTCGCTGACAACCAAAATACGTCCAACGCCCTCCACCATCACGGTGGCCGAGGCCGAGTTGTTTTCAATGCGGGTGTCCTGCGGGGCTCTGACTCTCACACCGAAATTTACCACGCCCGGAGCTGAAATCCGCTGGGTGATCGCCACGGGATTGTCTCCTTTTTTAAGCGGGAGCTTTCTTGTGCCGGCAAGGACACCGTCCTGAAAGACATCAAGTTCCACTTCTGTTTCAAGATTGCTAAATACCACCGTGTTGAGCTCAAACGGCTCTTTTCCACGCACCATCCGGGGAGCCACAATTTCTCGAACCAGAACCTCGGGGTCATCTTTCGGAGGGGTCGGAATAGTGAAGACAACGACGCCCGATTGCCGCAGCGCCTCAACCTCCTTCCCGGCGTGTCCTTCTGTTTCCACTCCATCGGAAAATAAAACCAGAATGCGGCCCTTGCCTGCCGGGAAAACAGCTGTGGAAAATTGCAACGCCGATGCAATGTCCGTGGCATCAGTTTGCAACGGTGATATGGCCTCTGAGTCCACCGGTTGGTTTTCGGCATCCTCGCTGACGCCCGGACGACCCGAAAATAACACCCAGCTCTGATCACCGCCGGGAACC
>JBGSPC010000216.1:0-56928 GCA_041738805.1 Terrimicrobiaceae bacterium
GATCAGGTCGAAGCGATGACGATGGGAACCCGGATTGTTGTGATGAAGGATGGCATCATTCAACAGGCGGATGCTCCGCTCAAACTTTACAATGAACCCGTGAATATTTTTGTGGCGGGATTTTTGGGCAGTCCTCCGATGAATTTTCTGCATGGCACCCTCTCGGGAAAAGAAGGTTCTGTGATTTTTAAGGAGCGTCAGGGCGGGACCATGCAACTCAACCTCGGTGACCGCAAGCCGGCCCTTCCTTTTGTTGGAAAAGAGGTGATTGCGGGAGTGCGTCCGGAGAGTTGCGATTTGGTGGTTTCCGGTAAACCGCCCACAGAAAATTCCTTCCAGGCCGTGGTGGATATTGTTGAGCCGATGGGCGCAGAAACGTATTTTTATTTACAAACCGGAGCCCACACGGTGATCAGCCGCAGCCATGCTGCCGTCGATCAACGCGAGGCGGGCCACCGCCTCCAATTCGAAATTGATGTTCAAAAGGTTCACCTTTTTGATCCGGTCTCCGGAGCCCGGATCGCCTGACAAATCATCTTATGTCCGCACCCATCCTTGATGTTCAAGCAGTCGCCCGACTTGCCCGCCTCGCTCTCACCGAAGAAGAAATCACCACCTTTGGTGAGCAGCTGGGCAGGGTTTTGGATCATATTGAGCTTCTGAACCGCGTGGATATCTCCGGCGTCGAGCCAACCGCTCACGCCAGCCCGGTGTTCAATGTGGTGAGGGAAGATGAGCCGGTTGCCGGATTGGAGCGGAAAGCAGTTTTGGACCTTGCTCCGCGAACAGCCAATCAGTTGGTAATTCTTCCCAAGGTGATTGAATAAAGCCGCTCTTCTTTTCTCTACCTGACCGTCATGAACCTCACTCAGTTATCCATCACAGACCTCCAAGCCGGTTTCCGTTCCGGAACCTTCACACCCCTGGACCTGATCCGCAGTTTGGAGGAGCACATTGTGGCCGTGGAACCGGTCGTGGGTGCTTTTTTGGAGCGGGATTTTGAGTCCGCTCTGGAGGCAGCAACAGCAGCGGATGTGTCCCTTCCACTGGGTGGAATTCCCATCGGAATCAAGGATGTGATCAATGTGAACGGACAGTCTTGCACCTGCGCTTCCAAAATCCTTGAGCCCTACCGTGCGCCTTACGATGCCACAGTCATCAAACGACTGCGTGAGGCCGGAGCCATCCCTTACGGGCGGCTGAACATGGATGAATTTGCCATGGGATCCTCCACGGAAAATTCCTCACGTCAGATCACTCGAAATCCTTGGGATCCCACAAGAATTCCCGGGGGCTCCAGTGGTGGATCGGCAGCGGCCGTTGCGGCTTGTGAAGTGCCGGCCTCGTTGGGGTCGGACACCGGGGGATCCATCCGGCAACCGGCGGCTCTCTGCGGCTGTGTCGGCTTGAAGCCCAGCTACGGGCGGGTTTCGCGATATGGCCTCGTCGCTTTTGCATCGTCGCTTGATCAGATCGGCCCCTTTGCAAGAAACACCAGGGATTGCGCCTCCTTATTAAATGTGCTGGCAGGCCGCGATGCGCGCGACTCCACGTCCCTGAATCTGCCCGCTGAGGATTTCACTTCCCGTCTCGGGAGACAGGATCTCCGCGGGATTCGCCTCGGCCTTCCGAAGGAATACTTTGTGGATGGTATGGATGCCCGGGTGAAGCAGACCGTCGAAGCTGCCATCAAGCGCTGCGAAGAACTGGGAGCAGAAATCGTGGAACTCAGTTTGCCGCACACCGAGTATGCGGTTTCCGTCTATTACATTATTGCAACCGCCGAGGCCTCGGCCAACCTCTCACGTTTTGATGGGGTCCGGTATGGTCGCCGTGCGGAAAATCCCAAAGATTTGCTCGACCTTTACGAGCGCTCCCGGGCAGAAGGTTTCGGGAGTGAGGTCAAACGCCGGATCATCCTTGGCACCTACGTGCTGTCCAGTGGCTATTATGATGCCTATTACCTTCGCGCCCAAAAAGTCAGGACGCTCATCCGCAGGGATTTCCAGGAAGCTTTTGAGAAAGTGGATGCCCTGATCTGTCCCACATCGCCCGATCCGGCCTTTCCGATTGGGGAGCGCACGGACGACCCCCTCAAAATGTATCTTGCTGACATCTTCACCATCGCAGCCAACCTGGCCGGGATTTGTGGGATCAGCGTTCCATGTGGGTTTGTGGAGGAGGCTGGCAAAAAGCTTCCCGTCGGTTTGCAATTTCTTGGAAAGTCCTTGGACGAGACCCGGCTTCTGGAGATCGCAGATGCTTATGAATCTGCCGAACCATGGGTTGGTCAGTTCGCCCCGCTTTAAGTGGTCTGGAAGATTGAGATGACATGCGTTCTGATTCTTTTGTTACTCAAGTCTCCGGCATGACTTGAACCCGGCCTGCCAACCGGATAATTCTCTGAAGATGCAAGGAGGTGGATGGTTCAAAATCGGGATTGTGCTGGGGCTGGTCAGTATTTCATTCTCATCCCTTGCTCAGATGACCGATGAGCAGAAGCGTGAGCTTTTTCTGAAAGCGCGGGAAGACATCCGGGTTGTGCCCCGTCCCGCCACGACGCCGCGGCCGAAGCCACGGCCAGCTGCCACGCCGCGTTCAACTCCCAAGCCCACCCCCAAAGCAACCCCCCGCCCTGACGAGCGGCCCTCATCGACGAAGCCATCCGCGACGCCAACAGCCCCGGATGAAGATGATGTGATCCCGTTGGAAGGGGAGATTGATCGTGGCGAACGCCGTCCCACTCCCCAGGAAACTCCGGCGCGCGCCACCCCGACCCCCTCACGACAGCAGTCATCCAACCAACCGGCTTCCCCACCCAAGCGGGACGGTTCGCCCCCCATCGAAGCTCCGATCTTAATTGAAAAATCCGGATTACAAGAGGACGAAGGTTATGAACCTCCGCCAAAACGAAGTGGCGTCGGCGGTTGGTTCAAGCGCTACCGCTATCTGACACCGGCCATTCGCAAAGCCATTGATCAGGCTCCGATTAAAAAAGGCCGCTGGCGTTATATCATCATTCACAACAGCGGCACACGCCAGGGGAATGCCAAGATCTTTAACAACTATCATCTCAAGACACGAAAAATGAAAAATGGTCTTGCTTACCATTTTGTCATTGGCAACGGAAACAGCTCAGGCGATGGCCAGATCGAAATCGGCAACCGTTGGACCCGTCAAATCAATGGCGGGCATGTCGCCAGCGATTATCTTAACAATATTGCTCTGGGAATCTGCTTTGTCGGGGATCTTAACCGCGACCGGCCAACCGCCGCCCAAATTGCCGCCTTGGAAGAGCTCGTTGATTATCTGCGGAACCGGGTTGGAAAGATCAAGGGCAAAACCGCTGCCGTTCGGGGCCACAAACAAATCAACCCGAAACCCACGGATTGCCCGGGCGACCGCTTCGACTTGCGGTGGCTGAGACGACGTTTCGGATGGTGAAAGAGTTATGAAGATCGGCATAACAGGATTCACGGGATTTGTAGGAAACCGGCTGACCCGGTTGGCTGAAGAAGGCGGGCATCAGGTCACAGGTTTTTCCCGTCATCCTGCCAACGGAGCAAGGAGTTTCTCTTTCAATCAACCCTGCGATGTCTCGGGCCTTGATGCCGTGATCCACCTTGCGGGAGAAAGCATTCTCGGCCTTTGGACAGAAAAAAAGAAGCGCCGCATCCGTGAGAGCCGGATCCTTGGCACTCGAAGCGTTGTGGATGGATTTGAAAGCTCAAATCATCCTCCGCGAGTGTTGGTCAGCGCCTCCGCGGTTGGGATCTATGGGGATACTGGCGAAGCCGAGACGGATGAATCTTCGGCTTCGGGAAATGGGTTCCTTGCCGGAGTGGCCCGCGAGTGGGAAGCGGAGGCCATGCGCGCCGAGGCCCTTGGAGTCCGGGTGGTTCTGCTTCGTATTGGATTTGTGCTCGGGCCGGGTGGTGCGATGAAACTCATTGGCCCGCTTTTTCGTGCGGGGCTTGGGGGAAACCTCGGGAATGGCCGCCAGTGGATGAGTGCCGTGCATGTCGATGATGTCGCCGGCATGGCGCTCTGGGCAGCTCAGACACCCTCGCTGCGCGGCCCCGTCAACGCCGTGATGCCCTCCCCGTTTCGCAATGCGGATTTTACCAAAGCCTTGGGCGCAGCCTTCCATCGCCCCACCATTCTCCCGGCCCCTGCTTTTGCCATTCGTCTGGTCCTGGGTGAACTCTCCCACGTCCTGCTCGACAATTGCCGCGTCAGGCCTTCAGTGGCTTTGAGGGAGGGTTATCACTATGTCCATCAGTCTTTGTCTGAAGCTGTTTGTAATGGCCTTTGATTGGTGATTTTCGAATTTTGATTTTCGAGGTTTGAATGAAGAATCCGTGATGGACAGGCACCTAAGCTCCGATCCCCACGAATAAAAAATCACCAATCCGAATTCATCAATCGAATCGATTTCTGGCCAATTGGACTTCTTCAGGCGTGAGCAGGGTTCCGGATTTGATGAGGCGGGTGAATTCTTTTTTGGTGACCTGGTGGTGGCTGCCTTCGCGGAAAGCGAGATCATGAAAATGTTTGTAAGCGACGGATAGCCGCTCCAAATGCACGATGCACACAAACCCTCCGTCAATTTTCCAGAACTGATTTTGCTGAAGTTTTGTCATAGGGTCATTCCTCCGGTGTCTGCCAAACCAAACGCATCGCATCCAAACGCACCGGAGCGCCGGCGATAAGAGAGTGGAGCTCGGTGATCTGGGATTCCAGAAGGGTGATTTCCTCTTCCCGGATGTGGTTGTTGATTTTTTTGAGATCTTTCAGGCGTTGAGCCTCGCGGCCAAGGACGGTCTGCATCCGCTCGGCGGCAAGCTTTATGAGATCCGCAGACTGTGCGGTGGCATGCTCCCGGCTTTTTTCCAGCATCGAGGGCAGCAACTTCTTTTTGATGCGCTGGTTATCGAGAAGGGGAAAGATCGGGCCGGATTGAAGGATTGTCCCGGGAAGTTCGGTTTCCTTGCCTGTGGAGTCGACGACGATCCTTACCGGAGTCGGCGGCAGGAAGCGATCAAGGTGCACCCCCGGCGGGGCAACGGGCTCAATCACAAAAACGGTTTCAAGAAAAATCCCGGCGGGTCCCTGGCTGAGCGCGAACGAGCAGTTGCCTGATTCGGAACTCATCAACAGATCGATGGCTCCGCTCACAATCGGGTGATCCCACGTCAAAAATCCGATTTCCTCGCGGCTGAGGGCTTTGCGCCGGTCACTGGTGAGGGTGATACCGGTTTCGGGAAGACCGGGGAAGGCGTCTTTTGTGAGGGGACCGGGCATCGCAAGAAAGGTCCTCGAAGACAGCTCTTCCACCTGGATACCGTAAAAATCAAAAAGACTGAGAAGAAAGCTATCCAGCGAGGCATCGGCATCCAACGCTTCGATCTGAGAAATGATGTCAGATGCCGTGCCAGAGGAATTCATCTGCAGGAGCCGGTCCTGACCTTGCTTGAGCTCCTTCGCAATGCCCTCATGAAACTCCCGGGTTTCGGCCAGGAAGGCATCGAAGTTTTCTTTGCTGCTTCCCTCAAGAATGGCTGCAAGCTGCGGGGCAAAACGGGTCATCACTTCCCTGCCGCCGATCAACGATTTTTCAAAAGCGTTCAGGCCCTCATGGTGCCAGCGGGCCAGGAACTCCATCGGGCTGTTGGCCGGGTAAGGAACATGAATCTTGATCGTTTCTGTCTGACCAATCCGGTCCAACCGCCCGATCCTCTGTTCCAGGAGATCCGGATGATCGGGCAAATCAAAAAGCACAAGATGATGAGCAAACTGGAAGTTCCGTCCTTCGCTGCCGATTTCCGAGCACAAAAGAATCTGAGCCCCGTCCTCCTCCGCAAACCATGCGGCATTCCGGTCGCGCTGAAGCAGCGTCAGTTCCTCATGAAACATGGCGGCTTTGACGCTGATCCGGGATCGCAGTTCAGCCTCAATCGCCAAAACCTTCTCCCGGGTGCGACAGATCAGAAGCAATTTTTCTTTGCGCTTTTTCTCCAAAAATCTGACAAGCCAGTCGATGCGTTTGTCATTGGTCAGCGTGTAGCTCCGCGGGGAGGATCCATGATCGGCCGCCCATTCTGTGGCCACGGAAGCAGGATCCGAAGGGAGCGGGTCAAGAAAGACCTTCCGCTTCGGAAATCCGGTCATCGCCGAGCGGGTGTTCCTGAACATCACCCGCCCGGGGCCGTGCTGATCAAGCAGTTCCTGCACCACGGCGTCACGGGCGCTCTCATCCCCGCGCTTGATGGCGGCCAGATTTTCTTTGAGCCTCAAAGGATTGGCCTCGCAGATCTTGCCCAGCGCTTTGAGGTCAGAGGCCGTCAGTGCTTTTCCATCAAGAAGCTTTCCTGCCAACTCCGCGGTGCGACGATAAGTGCCCCGTTCTGCAGTGAATTTTTTAAAGTCATCGTATCGGTCCGGATCAAGAAGGCGCAGTCTGGCAAAATGGCCCTCGGCACCAAGCTGCTCCGGGGTTGCGGTGAGCAGGATGAGCCC
The DNA here is from genome assembly GCA_041738805.1 of Terrimicrobiaceae bacterium. Classification (GTDB taxonomy): domain Bacteria; phylum Verrucomicrobiota; class Verrucomicrobiia; order Chthoniobacterales; family Terrimicrobiaceae; genus JAJTZA01. The sequence continues at coordinate 6,520 of JBGSPC010000216.1, forward strand.
CGGGACCTGGGAACTGATTTTTTCAACAACCGAATATTCCGGCCCGGCCCCCGTGGGGGACCATTCCAAATGATGGGCCTCGTCGACAACCACCAGATCCCACCCCGCAGCGGCCGCCTGGTCTCCACGACTCACGTCCCCCGCAAGCAAACCAAGCGGGCAGAGGATCAGCTGGTCATCGAGGAAAGGATTCGCTTCAGGATCACCCGATTCAATAGCACGACAACGATCCTCATCAAAGATGCTGAATTGGAGATTGAATCGCCGCAGGAGTTCGACAAACCACTGATGGACGAGCGGCTCGGGCACAAGAATCAGAATCCGCTTCGCCCGTCCGCTGCGGAAAAGCCGGTGAACCACCAGACAGGCCTCGATCGTTTTTCCCAGACCGACCTCATCGGCCAGCAACACGCGCGGAAGCAGGCGGGACGCCACTTCGTTGGCTATGTGCAGTTGATGGGGAATCAGGTCAATGCGGGCCCCAAGGAAACCGTGGACGGGGGCCTGACGGATCTGATGACGCCGCCTCAGGCACGACAGACGCAAGTCGAACACTCCGGGTTCATCCACCTGCCCGACGAACAAACGCTCTTCGGGTTTGCTGAAGCCGAGGGTGTCTGAGAGGTCCGTCTCAGGAACCTCCCGGCCACCCCCGAGATAATAAAAAAGTCCCCCGTCACGAACTTCCACCGATTCCACGGGCACCGACTCGCCGGCATGGGTTTTGATGGTATCACCGGCGCGGAATTCCACCCGCTTGACCGGCGCGGAGGCGGCCGCATATTGGCGGATGGTTCCACTGGCCGGGAAAAAAATTGAGACCCGTTCCGAGGCAACTTCCACCACGACCCCCACGCCGAGTTCCGGCTCAGGTTCGCTGACCCAACGTTGGCCTTTGAGAAATTTGCCCATGGGCTCAATCGTTCAAAAACCAATCAAAATGGCAAGAGGTTAGAATTTCTTTTTGCCCGCAGGGACGGCCTGCTTCGCCGCGGTGGCCTGCTGCTTCTTTTGGTTGCTTGTGTTGGTTTTGGACTGCTTCTGAGCAGCTTTCTTATTGACCGATTTTGGTGACTTGTCGCCCATGGGATTTGGTTTTATTGGTGAGTATTTGCAGGATTCGTTCCCTGCAATGTCATATTCTCGCAGGTTGTTGGTTCCCTGCCCATCAATTCCTTTCTGGCATCGCTCGCAGCGCCTTCAAAGTTGATTCCGTTCCTGTCGATACCCTGGGTCGCTCTCGCACCCCAAGGCTTTTGGATTTATTCCATTCAGGAAATTGTCTCTTGCCTTTTTTTACAGGAAAATATACCGTTCATACGAACGGCATATGCTCACATCACGACAACAAGAAATTCTGACGTTTATCCGCCACCGTGTGGACAGGCGGGGGAGCGCCCCTTCCCTGAGGGAAATTATGGAACATTTCGGGTTTTCGTCTCCGGCCACAGTGAGTGGACACTTGGATCTTTTGGAAAAAAAAGGAGCAATCCGGCGGGAACCCGGGCGGGCACGCAACATCATTCTGCCCGGAGTGAGGCCGCATCGTTCGGGGCTGATGGAGATTCCTCTTTATGGCATGATTCCGGCCGGCATGCCCTCTGGTCAGGAACAGGAACCTGATCGCTGTATTGCCGTGGATCCCGAAACCATCCGGCTCCCCAGCAACTCCCGCACGTTTGCCTTGCAGGTGAGGGGCGACTCCATGATCGGGGCAGGCATTCTTGATCGGGATATTGTGATCATGGAACTCAGCGAGCCACGGAACCGGGATATTGTTGCCGCACTCATTGATGGCGAGACGACACTCAAACGGTTTCTTCTTCAAAAAGGACGCCCGTTCCTTCGCGCTGAGAATCCGGCTTTCCCGGATTTGATTCCCGCGCGGGAACTTGTCATTCAAGGGGTTCTCCGGGCCTTGGTGAGAACGATGGGGCGGGGTTGACTTTTAACTCTCCCTTATTAATGCAAGCCGTCGTCCTGCTGGAAGGGCTCTGTTTCTTTGTAGGCCCGTCCGGCAACCGTGAGCGTTTTTTTGCGGGGATGAACGAGGGCAACCTCCCCCCATGGATCTTCATCCCATTTGAGTTCGAACCATGCGTAGCGTTCCAGAAAAGGAAGGGATTCGAGCATGGGGAGGGCTTTGCGGATGAAAGCGGCATTTTTTTCCGGGTTGACAGGAGGATTCTGAAGTTCCAGCCATGGGCCTGTTGAGCCGGAAAATTCGGTGAGCCAGAGGGGGCGTTGGTAACGTTTCCATTGGGTTTCCAAAAAGCTTCTGAGTTGCTCCACGGCATCTGGAGCGGTGATATCACCATACCAATGAAGGCAGATAAAATCGACCCGGTAACCACGGGATTCGGCTTTGGCCATAAACCGTTCAAGCCAGCTGTTTTTCTTGGCTGCATCCGCGGGTGCCGGGCTTCCGAGACGGAGACCGGTCTCCATCAGTTGCGGCCAAAGGGCCAGGGCCCTGTCAACAGTCATGTGTGATTGCTCTTTGGCATCCGGCTCATTAAATCCGAGCAGGATGGAAGCACCCGAGTCTTTGATGAGGTCAAAATTTTTCTTTGTGACATCCCGGGCTCCCCAGATCATCGGAACAAAAGAGGCCTCGATTTTTGCGGATCCCGAATCTGGCACAGGCGTCCAATTGTAATACCACCCACACCCGAGCTCATCAACGAATCGGCTGAAGGCGTCGAAGGAATTATCAGCATTCCAGAATCCCACCCCTTTTTTTGAAATGGGAGATGGCTGCGCATGGGTCATGGAAGAAAGGCCAACCCAAACCAAAGCACAAAGCAGAGAGGTGGCTTTAATCAACTCAGGTCTCCCTAAGATTGAGATTGGGATTGAGCCTGGGACGGATCCAGCCAATTGCAGTACGTCTGAGAAAGCGCCTGACAGACATCGGCCAGCCGCGATTGGATGGTGTCCAGGAATTGGTGAAGGCCTGAGGCAAACACCGCATCGATCGTGGTGTAGTCCAGGTGCGAGCGGAGCATGCCGGAAACACGTTCCACTTCGTTGCTGAAATGTCCGTCTTCACAATTGGAAATGTGGTGAAGGGAGCGGTCCATTTTATCCACACAGAATCTGATTGAGCGTGGGAAGTCGTCATGGAGTAACAGAAACCCCGCAACTTTCGAGGCCGTGACCTGCCCCACATGGATTTTCAGATAAGCCTCCATCCCGCTGCAGGAACGAAGAACAGCCATCCATTGCGTGATGTCCACATTGCCGCCCACCGGTTCGCCGCTGGGCAGAAGGATGTGGTATTTCACGTCAACGACGCGTGAGGTGGAATCGGCCCGTTCCAAATATTTCCCGATTTGAAGGAACTCCCATCCTTCGCCATGCGTCATTGTCGCATCCGTGGTTCCTTGAAAAGCGTGGAGCTTGTCGACAAGCCGTCTGTAAAAATCGATCGGGCTATCGTGATAATCCGATCTCGCCGGCCCATCCCTGAGGTAAAGGAAGGTGCGGTTGATTTGCTCCCACATTTCACTCGAAATTTGCTCGCGAACAGTCCGGGCATTTTCGCGGGCATTGCCGATGCAGGAAAGAATCGAATGAGGATTTTTGCGCTCGAAGGTGACAAATTCCATGACGGCTTCGGGTGTGATGCTGTCATGGATTTTTGTGTAGAGATCCTGATCCTCCAAGGTGGCCAGAATTGGTTGCCAGTGCCTTTGGACGGTGCCCGGGTGTTGGTCCTCAAGATCCAGAAGCAACTGCATGTTGACATCTAAAAGTCGCGCATTGGTCTCAGCCCGCTCAATATAACGGCTCAACCAGAAACAGGAATCAGCAACGCGGGAAAGCATGGGTCAGTCCTCCTCCCCGTCCAGGACCCAGGTGTCCTTGCTGCCGCCGCCCTGACTCGAATTCACAACCAGTGATCCTTTCCGCAGCGCAACACGGGTCAGGCCACCGGGAATGATGGAAATTTTTTCGCCGCAGATGATGTAAGGACGGAGATCAATGTGGCGACCCTCAACTTTTCCATCGCAATAGGATGGCGAGCGGGAAAGCTGGATAGTCGGTTGCGCCACATAGCCGCGGGGATCGGCCAGAATCGCCTCCCGGAAGGTGGCAATTTCGGCTTTGGAGGCATGAGGGCCTACGAGCATGCCGTATCCGCCGCTTTCGTTTGCTGCTTTGACAACAAGTTTGGAAAGATTTTCAAGAACGTAGGTGCGGTCACTTTCGTTGGACGTCAAAAAGGTTTCCACATTGGGCAGGATCGGGTCCTCGCCAAGGTAGAATTTGATCATGGCCGGCACATAATAGTAAGTCACCTTGTCATCGGCCACTCCCGTACCCACCGCATTTGCCAGACTCACATTACCGGCCCGGTACGCTTCAAAAATGCCAGGAACTCCCAGCACGGAATCGGAGCGGAAAACCTGCGGATCCAAAAAATCATCATCAATCAGGCGGTAAATGACATCCACCTTCTGGAGCCCTTTTGTCGTCTTCATGTAGACCGTCTTATTTTCGACCACCAGATCATTGCCGGTCACAATCTCGATCCCCATCGAACGGGCAAGGAAGGAATGCTCGAAGTAAGCAGAATTGTAGATACCCGGAGTGAGCACAACCACCGTGGGATCCGCTTTGCCATGGGGAGCGATATGACGCAACATCGCGAGCAGATCCTGGGCATAACGGTCCACGGGCCGAACCGAATATTTGGCAAAAAGATTCGGGAAAACCCGCTTCATGGCCTGCCGGTTTTCCAGAACGTAAGAAACGCCCGAGGGACAACGCCCATTGTCCTCGAGGACCAGGTAGCGCCCGTCACGATCCCGGATGAGATCTGTTCCGCAAATATGAATATAGATTCCGCGCTCCACATCAAACCCTTGCATTTCCGGTCGGAAATGACGGGCTGTGGCCACCAACTCGCGGGGCACGATGCCTTCTTTCAGAATGCGTTGATCATGGTAAACATCATGAAGAAACATATTCAGCGCCGTGAGACGCTGGACCAGTCCGCGTTCGATCAGCGACCACTCATCCGCCGGGATGACGCGGGGAATGAGATCAAAAGGAAAAATCCGCTCGGTACCTTGATCTCCACTATAGACAGTGAAGGTGATTCCCTGGCTCAGATATGAGCGATCCGCAAGCAGCCTTTTTTTCTGAAACTCGTCATCCAGCAAGTCAGCAAACCGGTCGGCCAGGGGCTCATAGTGGCCGCGAACCTTCCCGGGAGCGGAAAACATCTCATCAAAATAATCTCCGACCTCATAGCCGGCAAAAAGCCCATTCATTTCTGAAAATGAAAATGCCATCCCCTTCCCCATTTGAAAAGGTGAAAAGCGCTGGGTGCAAAATTCACGGAGTTCCGGTGTCGTTCCGGCAAACCCACCACACCCCGCCCAAAAGCGAACCAGACAACACAACAAATCCAAGAAGTGACCACATACTTGGGGGTGCAGAGTTGCGTAAAGTTTGCGAATGTCAATTTTAAAGCACCTCTATCTTAAAAATTCCGTTGAATGGGACAATTGCTCCGAGTGCGGGAGAAAGCCAAATGATCCGCTTTTCGTCCACCTTCAAAACGCCGTCCGTCAACCCCTCAACAACGCAGTCGTCCTTCCATCTCGCAATGCCGCGTGCAATCCTGACACCCCATTTTTTGTTTATGCTCTTGAGTTTGGGGGGGCTGAGGGGCATTGTTCATTGATGGATTCGGTGGTCAATTGCGAGGAAGTTATAGGCAAGACGGTGGGCAGGCGCCGGTTTCCCAACCCTCTTCAGATTCGAGCCTCTGACATCGAAGCCAGCGAAATGTGGCGCACATACGGATTTCGCCCAAGCATTCGCAAAGGGGTTTATCGATTTCACTCGCATGAGGAGGCGGACCAATGGCTGATGGACCATTTGACCGGGAAACAGGAGAACTGATTCCGCGGGATCCGACGCTTCGGGATCTGGTTGAGCTTTGCAGGGAGCTTCAGAGAAGAGATGCGATTTTCGTGGTCGTTGGAGGGTTTGCCATGAGGGCGCACGGCCTTGCGCGCAACACCAGCGATGTGGATCTGGTCATCGAAACCTCCCTCGAAAACGAGGCGAAGGTCTATGCGGCGTTAGCCACATTGCCAGATGGATGTGTTCGGGAATTGGAGCCCGGGGATGTTTCTAAATTCACGGTTGTTCGCGTGGCTGATGAAATCCTGGTGGATCTCATGGCAAGCGCCTCGGGCATTGGATATGACGAGGCCTCAAAAAGCGTCGTGATCCACGAAATTGATGGTGTGAAAATTCCGTTTGCGAGTCCTGAGCTCCTGTATCGGATGAAGGTGCGGGCCGGACGAGAAAAGGATCGTGGCGACATTTACTTTTTGAAGCAACTTTTTGCCGCGCAGGGCAAGGCACCACCGGCGGTTTAGGCCAGGCTATCGGCAAGCAGGAGATTGCCGTATCCACTCCGTCAAGATGAGGCAATATTTTTGAGAAACCTTTTATGGCGCGATGCGGATCAGGGATTTGCAAATGACAGGTTTTGCGCTTTGCTGATGCCATGAACCCTTATGAGTCTGACAGCCTCCTTCGTGAATATTTGCTCCTTCATTTCGGTGACGCGGATGAAACCTTTGGTTCCCTTCCCGGCCCGCGTGAGGCCGTGGGGTTTGCCCAGCGCAGTGTGAGTGAATTGATCGATCTCTCCCTTTTGTCTGCAGATGCGAAAGCGCTGGATGTTGGCTGTGCCGTGGGTGGCGCCTGTTTTGAGCTGGCCCGTCATTGCTCCTCCGTGCTCGGCATCGATTACTCCCGTGGCTTCATCAATGCGGCCACCGCTCTTGCTGAAAGCGGAGACATTGAATCGGCGGCCCTTGTGGAAGCCGGCCGCCTGGAGCCATTCACAGCCCGTGTGGATGCCGCCATTGACCGTTCCCGAACCCGGTTCGCCGTGGGTGATGCCACCGCCCTCGATCCTCAGTTGGAAGGTTTTGATGTGGTGCTTGCTGCGAACCTGATTTGCCGTCTCCCGCAACCTCAAAAGTTTCTGGACCGGCTTCCGGCGCTGGTCAAATCCGGAGGTCAGCTCCTTCTGACAACACCGTTCACATGGTTGGAAGACTACACGCCGCCCGAGCTCTGGCTGGGGCTCGAACGGCCGGGCATCGAGGATCTGACAGATTTGCTCTCCCCTCATTTTGAACTCCAATTTTCCAAGGACCTTCCATTTGTCATCAGGGAACATGCCCGCAAATTTCAATATGGCGTCGCATTGGGGACACGCTGGATCCGAAAGTAGCAGCCTTTGTGCTCCTCTGTGATTGATATGTCCTGTCCTGTCAGCATCCTGACCGTTAATTTTGACAGTCTTTTTTATATTCGTCTGCTGGTGGAGAAGGTTCGGGAATTCACAAAGAATCGCTCTTATGAAATCATTGTGGTTGACCGGGGAAGCCGCGATGGCAGCAGAGAGTGGCTGCGATCCCAGTCCGATGTCAGAATGTTGTCAAAAAGGCAATGGCGGAGGTCCAATCATTCCCATGGGGAGGCCGCCGAGACCGGGTTGGCTGTGGCAAAATATGATCGCATTGTTCTGATGGATTCCGATGCCCACCCCACCGAGGAAGCATGGTTGGAACGCACCGCAGACCTGCTCGACGATCAATTCCGGCTTGCGGGGGCGCAGTTTCATACCAAACACCTGGATAATCCCTATGGATGGTACATTCATCCGCATTTTATGGTTTTCCGGAAGGAAGACTTCGGATCGCTGGTCACTCTGCGCAAGCAAAAGGGAAGGGACACCGACACGGCCGAGGATTCCACGATCCGGGTTCTGGATGCCGGGCTGTCAATCGCAGCCTACCCGATGCAGTGTGAGGATCGGTTTTCTGTCGGACATCCGGCACTTCCCACCGTTTCTGCAGGCGTTTTTCATGCCTGGTACTCCACCAGACTGACAAAAAACCAGAGAGAGGTTCGTCACGAAACCATGGCGAGCATCACGAAAGAATCGTATTCCGAACCGCTGAAACGATTGCTCCAGACGGTCTACAGCCTGGATTATTAACCTGAGAATTGGGCACTTGGCAAAACCGCTGCGATCGGGGGAGCAAGGACTCAATCACTGGCCACACAAAATGGCGGCCACTTTTTTCATTTCTGCGGAGGTGTTGTAAAAATGAGGGCTGAACCTCAGCCAGAGGGTTCCATCACGCGAGGATCTCAGAGAGGCGACCACATGGTTTTTTTCGAGGGTCGAAAAAAGGGTTTTTGAATCCCTGGTTGGATGGCGGGCCGTCAGGATGCCGGAGCGGAGGGATTCATCCCGGGAAGGAGATAGAAACACAAATCCAAGTTCACGAAGGAGGTCTTCCAGTTCATCCCTCAAAGCAAGGATCGCGGACGCCACCTTCGCAGCTCCTGCGGTTTCCAGCATTTCCAAGCCGGCTTTCATTCCATAGATCCCTGAAGCATTCAGCACGCCGGGTTCGTAACGCCTGGCCGTTGGCTCGAATTCGATTTCGGATGACGCAATAAAATCCGGAGACCGCACATTCCAAGCCCCAAGCAGCGTGGGTCGGCAGATATCGAAATTCCTGCGGGCGACATAGACGATACCAATGGCCATTGGACCAAGCATCCATTTGTGAGCATCGGCACTTAGGAAATCCACACAACCTGCATCGGTCGGGAAGGCGCCAACAGTCTGAATCGCATCCAGGGAAAAAAGCACATTCCGGGATTTAAGGAGTTCCCCGATGGCAGGGACGTCGATGCGCCATCCCGTCAAATAATGACAGGATGCGAGAGCGACCAGACGGGTTCGTGGGCTGAGAGCCTCACGGACCTCCTCCACCGTGATCCGCCCGGGAACACGCGTTTTGACAGCAATCGGATGAACACCCTGTCTTTTGAGGTCAATCCATGGGTAAACATTCGAGGGATAATCGTCGGCAAAATAGACAACCTCATCGCCCTCGTTCCAGGTGATTCCATTCGCGAAGAGACTCAGGCCAAGGGCCGTGGGGCCGAGAAGAGCAATTTCATCACCTCCGGCATTGATTGTTCGCGCACACACGTCCCGTGTTTGGCCAATCACGCGGAGAACATCCGCAAACTCCTGTTGCTGAAGGCTGCTGGCTGTGGCTTGGTCTGCCATGGCTTTGGCCACACAGGCGGGAAAGGCAGTCACCCCGGCATGACCCAGAAATATCTGCTTCGAAGCAACGGGGAATCTTCGAAGCCGTTCGGCCTCGTCGGAAAAAAAACTCACGCTTTGCTCTCCGCCTCTTCGATCAGACTCCAAAACCCGCGAGCCTCACCAAGTTGGGCATCTTCATCCAGCGGGAGATTGGACCGGTAAAGAAAATCACGGATGGTGTTTTTGTGAAGCACCCGGTGAATCAGGATCCCCTGAGGATGGGCTTCGAAGTAAATTCTGTATTCTTTCGAACGGAAACGGAGCAAATGCCGGCCTTCTCTCTCGACTTTTCCAAACCGTGCAGAATCCAATTGTTCAAGGTCCCCCGGCAGAAGCTGAAAATCCATGAGGATTTCCAATTGGAGATCTTTAGGGAGTGCCGCCATCTCTGCGGCGCTGAGTGCGTTGAATATGACCTGAAACACAGTTGTTTGGAGGCAGTTCGAAGGCAGGGATTATTCAGGAATCGGCTGGGATGATCCCGATTTGATCTTCACAGTTTTGGGGCCGGTGGTCAGTTCGATGAGGTCATTGATGATCCGGATCGCCTCATCCCGCACGGGATCGGGCTCGGGAGTTTCATCTTTTTTTTCCGCCTCCTCCTCCACATCTTCCATGAGGGGCTTGTCTTTTTTGCGGTTGTAGGCCACGGATCTCAGTTCCGGCGATGCAAGATCGTCGAGGGTGATTTCATAAGCGGCCACATCCAGTGCTTCACCGCGTCCCTCACGAGCCAGTTTCCGTTGCTCCTTGCGGGCCTTTTCTGCCGCAATCTCAGCCTTGCGGGTTTTTAGATTCAGGCTGACTTCGTTTTTTTGAATCCGCTCAATTAATCTTGAAGCGTCCTCGGCGATGTAAACAAATTCGGCATCTTGCTTCACCCGGGATTTGGACCGCTCCCTCAACTCCTCCAAAAAGAGGGGCGTCGCGGACATGGCGTCCGCAATTTTCACCGGCGCAACTTCATCATACTCCAAACGGTTCTTGAGGGAGCCCTCGCCGATTTCAGGATTGTCTGTCAAAGACGGGAGAACGATGTCTGACTCCACTCCCTTCAACTGCGTGGAGCCGCCTTTCACCCGATAGAATTTTTGAATTGTCAGTTTGAGAGCTCCTGCTTCGGAGGAGGAGAGCCCGAATGGCATCATCAGCCGCCCCAACTCAAGCACGGTCTGAACTGTGCCTTTGCCGAAGCTCCGCTCGTCACCGACAATCACCGCACGCCCGTAATCCTGCAAAGCAGCTGCAAAAATCTCGCTGGCAGAGGCACTCAGGCGGTTCATAAGCACCACCACGGGGCCATCATACGAAATGGTGGGGTCGGTGTCCTGGGAAACAGTGATTTTTCCGTTTGAGTCTTTCGCTTGAACCACCGGCCCTCGGGGGATAAACAACCCGGTCAAGTTGATGGCTTCCTCCAGCGAGCCACCGCCATCTCTTCGCAGATCAATCACAAGCCCCTCCATCCCGTCGGCCTTGAGGCGGGTGAGCAGGGCTTTCACATCAGCTGTGGTGCTTTTACCCCCTTTACCCCGTCCGTCCATCTTGGCATAGAAGGATGGCAATGTGATCCATCCAATGCGGGTGGCTTTTCCTTCGGGACCTTTCAAGTCCAAAAGTTCGGCCTTGGCCTCCTGGTCTTTCAACTGAACCTCATCGCGTTTGACTTCAATGACCTTCCGTTCCGCTGGGTCTGTGGCAGAAGCTGGTAGCACCATGAGTTTGACGATCGTTCCTTTTTTGCCACGAATCTTTTCGACGACCTTGTCGAGCTTCATGTCCACCACGTCCTCAAACTCACTGTCTCCCTGAGCCACGGCCGCAATCCGGTCATTCACTTTCAGTCGACCATCGCGATCGGCTGGTCCGCCTGGCACGACTTCCATCACTTTAGCATATCCGTCATCCGACCTGAGCACCGCCCCGACACCCACCAGAGAGAGACCCATGGAAATCTGAAAATTCTCCATGTCCGACTTGCTGAGATATTCGGAATGCGGATCATAACTCTGAGCCAGAGCACTCAGGAAAAGTTTCACGATGTCCTCATCTTCCATCTCCTTAAGATTGCGCTGAACCTGGTCATAACGCCGGGTCACCGTCTCCAGAGGCGTGCGAATCTTGATTTCGCTCAAATTCTCCCGCAGCAATTCAGCCTCGATCAGGTCTTTCCACAATTGATCGGCCTCCGCATCGTTTTTGGGCCACTCCGCCTTTTGGCGGTTCATCTGAACCATGCGGTCGCTGGAAAACTTTGAATCTTTTTTGGCAAGAGCCTTGTTTTTCTCCACCCGGGCATCCACGCGGCTCCGATAACTCTCAAAAATATCCCGGGCCGGGTCAAGGTTTCCGGTCAAAATCGCATCATCCAACTCGGCTCCATACTTTTTGGTGATTTCGTCTATGTCCGCCTGAGTAAAATAGAGCCTGTTGTAGTCAAGATTGGTGAGATAGGTCTGCAAAAGCCGGGCCGACATCGTGTCGTCCAGCTTTTCCCGCGAGTAGTGGCCCTTCTCCAACCATCGCGCAACGGAGATTGCAATCTGACCGGGATCCACGGAATTGGCCGAGGCGGGAGCCCATGGAAGAAGTGCCAGGCCGGCCGCAACCGGAGCTAGAAAATTTTTAAAAAACAGACTCATGGGTTTTTTGGAATGTCAGACTCTGACAGACCCCGTGCCAAAATGCAAATCACACCTCAAACCAATCTGATAGAGACCAAGCAAAAGCGCAGCCGGGAAGCGCCAAATAAAAGTGCTTTCAAAAAGCCCCACGACCCCCGCGTAGAAGCGCATGGCAGCGCGTTTTGCCAAAGGAGTTCCCGTTTGCGCGGTACAGCTGTACCTCGCAAACGGGAAAGGTCGCAGGATTGACTCTATCGATGACAATCCGAGAGCCAGCCCGGGAGAAACAGAAAACCATGAGAGCGGGACCCGTGTTTCGCTCTGATTTCAAGGCTGGACAGCCCCGCTCGTAAAAAGCACAGTGATTTTTGAATTATGGAACCAGAATTAATTCTTGTCACTGGAGGTCTTGGGGTGATGGGGGCGACGTTTGTCAAAGGTCTCTTACTTCGGGGTTTCAAGGTGAGAGTGTTGGATAACAGCGACCGTTTCAAATCCCGCCTGGACGGTCTTGATGTGGACATCCGGATAGCCGACGTCACCAAACCTGAAACCATGAAAACCGTGTTTGAAGGGGTCCGCACGATCTTCCACTTGGCGGCCATTCTGATCAGCAAGGATTCTTCTCTCTACGAAAAGATCAATGTGGGCGGCACCCGAAACGTCATTGCAGCCTCCAAAGATGCCGGTGTGAAACATTTTGTGCTGGTTTCCTCTGCTTCCGTCACCTACGCGCACACCACCCCGTATTCGCTATCCAAGCGGAAAACCGAGCAACTCATCAAGGATCAGACCACCATGAAGTGGACGATTGTCCGCCCCACGCTCGCTTACAACGAAAGTGGCGGGGAGGAATTCAACATGTTTGCGGACTACCTCAAAAAATTTCCGGTGGTTCCTTTTATTGGCGCAGGAAAGGCTCTCAAGCGTCCTGTTCATTGTGATGACCTCATGAAGGGGTTTCTGGCTATCCCCGGCAACCCCAAAACCTATGGAAAGACGTATTCTTTCAGCGGCGGAGAGGCGATTGCCATCCGGGACATGGCCAAATTGATTCTCAAACATGTCGGAAAGCCGAAGCCCTTTCTGACGATTCCCATTCCAGTGTGCCGGCTGATTGCTTCTTTCGCGGTGGGCTTCCAAGCGAAGCCGATCCTGACGTGGGCAGCCATTGCGGGGGTGATGCAGGACGCCAACCTCGATAACACCGAAGCCCGGGCCGATCTTGGGTACCAACCCATCTCCTTTTCCGAGGGCCTTCAGCGCTCATATCCTATTTAAATCATTATGAAAAAATCAATCACCGACCTTGATCTCAAAGGCAAACGTGTCCTGATGCGTGTGGACTTTAATGTCCCGATGGATTCCTCCACCGGAGAGATCACCAACCCGGCCCGGATTGCAGCGGCCCTGCCAAGCATCAGGCACATTTTGGAGTCGGGGGGATCGCTGGTGCTCATGAGCCACCTTGGCCGGCCGGATGGTCAGCACGTGGAAAAATATTCCCTCAAGCCCGTGGCCTCCAAGCTGGAAGAACTTCTTGGTCAGCCGGTAAAATTTGCCGATGATTGTGTGGGACCTGACGTGGAAGCCATGGCTGCGGCGCTCAAGCCAGGCGAAGTCCTTCTCCTGGAGAACCTGCGATTCCATATTGAGGAAGAGGGCAAGGTGAAAAACGAGGATGGCACCACAACCAAAGCTGACCCGCAGGCCGTCGCGGACTTCCGTGCCTCCCTCACAAAGCTTGGGGAAGTTTACGCCAATGATGCATTTGGCACAGCGCACCGGGCGCACTCCTCTGTGGTTGGCGTGGACCTTCCGGAGCGCGTGGCCGGTTTCCTCATGCAAAAAGAACTGGATGCGTTTGCAGCTGTTTTGGATTCTCCCCAACGACCATTTCTGGCAATCCTTGGCGGTGCCAAGGTCGCTGACAAAATTCCATTGATCCGCAACCTGATCGACAAAGCGGATGAAATTATTATTGGAGGAGGGATGGCATACACTTTCAAGAAAGTGCTGTCCGGGATGTCCATCGGAGACAGCCTCTTTGACCCCGAAGGTGCCAAGATTGTGGAAGAACTGGTCGCAAAGGCCGCTCAGCGCGGAGTCAAGATCCACCTTCCGGTGGATTTTGTGATCACCGACAAATTTGCGCCGGATTCCCAAACCCGCGTCGTCAGCGACGCGGAGGGGATCCCGGAGGGGTGGATGGGACTGGATGTGGGGCCACAATCCCGCACCCAATTTTCGGAAGTGATTGGCCGGGCCCGCACGATTGTCTGGAACGGACCGGCCGGTGTTTTTGAATTTGATAAATTCTCAGAGGGAACCAAGCAAATGGGAATCGACATTGCGGCTGCCACGGCCAACGGCGCGGTGTCAGTCGTCGGAGGCGGAGACACCGCCACCGCCGCCAAAAAATTTGGTGTTATTGACAAAGTGACCCATGCCTCCACCGGCGGCGGGGCTTCGCTCGAACTTCTCGAAGGCAAATCCCTCCCCGGCGTCGCTTCATTGAGTGAAAAGTAACATCGGGGAACCTCCTCCACACGTCTCGCAAACCGACTGGGCCTCGTGGCAACCCACCGAGCGGGCGGTCCTGCTTTTTGTGATTCGCGATGGTCAGATCCTGCTCATTCGGAAAAAGCGCGGCCTCGGGGCTGGAAAAATCAATGGTCCCGGCGGACGGATTGATCCCGGTGAAACGGCGCTTGAAGCAGCTGTGCGGGAGACACGGGAGGAACTGGGCGTGGAAGCCCATGATCCTGAACTTCGGGGAGAACTGCATTTTCAATTCCTTGATGGGTATGCGCTCCACTGTGGCGTGTTTGTGTCTGCCGGATGCACGGGCACAGCGATTGAGACTGATGAGGCCATTCCTCTTTGGACCCCGCTGGATGCGATTCCCTATTCCGAGATGTGGGCTGATGATGCCCATTGGTTGCCGGGAACCATCGCCGGCGGGATGTTCCGCGCGTTCTTCACCTTTGATGAAGACAGAATGCTCGACCACCACATCGAATGGACGCGCGCTCCCCGCGGGTAACTCTGGTTAAGGCTGGATGGTCTCCAGGTAAGTGAAGGCACCGTTTTCCACCCGCAGGATCACGGCAGGTTTGTCAGGATTTCGGTTTTGGCCAAAACGAATGGGCCCTGTGACACCTTGGAAGCCGTCAGTGGCCAGCAGCGCTTCTTGAACAGAGGCTCGTGATTCCGAGCCAGCCCTCGAGATGGCATCGATCCCGAGGCGAACCGCATCATAAGCCAAAGCTGCCAGAGGCGGGGGCGGTTCTTCGAATTTGGAACGGTAGGCCGCGATAAACGCTGAGTTTTCCGGCAGTTCATTTTGGGCGGAAAAGTGATTGGCCGAGTAGCAGTTTTCAACCGCTCCTCCTCCCACCCGCAAAAACTCTATGGAGTCCCAGCCATCTCCACCTAAAAATGGCACCTCCATCCCCATCCCCCGCGCTTGCTGGATCACCAACGCGGCTTCCAAATAATAGCTTGGCAAAAAAATCACCTCCGGGCCGGCGGCCTTGATCGCCTCCAATTGCTCTACAAACGCCAGATCTCCCGCTTTGAAGGTTTTTTCCGCAACAATCATTCCTCCCCCTTTGACATAGTGATCCCTGAAACTTGAGGCAAGTCCCTGACTGTACGGATTCCCTTCCTCCAGAAGAATGGCTGCCCGGGAGGCTTTGATGGAACTGGCAAAACGGGCCATGGCGGCCCCTTGAAACGGCTCGGCATAACACACTCGAAAAATCATGTCCCCGGGAGCCGTCACGTCCTGATGGGTGGAGGCCGGAGAAAGCATGGGCACGCCGTGCTTTTGCGCGATGACCGCAGCTTCGATGGAGCGGGCGGACGCAATCTCTCCCACCAAAAGCGGAATCCCCTGGTCTTTCGCCAGTTCCTCAACCACCTCCTTGTTTGTTTCAGCCTGGGATTTTGTGTCCCGCACCTCAAGCCTCACCGGGCGACCATCAAAAATTCCCCCTGCCCTATTGACCTGATCAACCGCAAGCTGGGCACCCCGGATGGCATCATTTCCGAAGGAGGATTGGACACCGGTCAGAGGAAAAAAGACGCCCACTCTGACGGGATCCACAGGTTTTGCTTCTGGCGGCAGTTCCTCCAACACCTTCGGCTTGCAGCCAACCAACCCCGCGAGAAGTGATCCTGCCAGAATTCCGCTCAACAGACTCCTCATGCCGGCGCCAGGGCCTTTGGCCGTGTGACCGTGTGGTTGTGGCAGGGAATCGTGAAGAAAAATCAGGTGTCGAAAAATCATGAGCCGCAGAATGGGATGCACCAAGTCAGGACCCGGCACACCATTTGTCAACCCCTCATTCCCCCACGGCCGGCTCGGCCCGCTCTTGCCTTTGTTCGCAAGCACTGGTTGGATGGACGTTTTTATGAGCAACTTGATCAAAATTGCGGTGCTGGCAGGGGATGGCATTGGCCCGGAAGTGATGGCGGAGGCCTTGAAGGTTCTGGTGTCCACGGCAGCAAAATTTTCCCTCGAATTTCAATTTGAACATCACCTCGTGGGAGGGGCTGCGATTGATGCGGTCGGAAAAGCCCTTCCCCCGGAAACTTTGCGGGCCTGTGAAGAGGCAGACGCGATTCTTTTTGGTTCCGTGGGAGGACCCAAGTGGGAATCCCTCCCTCCATCCGAGCAGCCCGAGCGTGCGGCACTCCTGCCCTTGCGCAAACATTTTGGTCTTTTTGCCAACTTGCGCCCTGCGGTTTGTCTCCCGGAACTGACGCATGCGTCCCCGCTCCACCCGAATTCCGTGGCCGGGGGATTTGATGTGCTCTGTGTGCGGGAACTCACCGGGGGTCTTTACTTCGGAGAGCCGAAATACATCAAAAACGAAGGAGGTGAGGACTTTGCGGTGGACACCATGGTTTACTGGGAAAGCGAGATTCGGCGGATCGCAAAGGTTGCCTTCGAAGCGGCCCGGAAGCGCCGCTCGCACGTCACGTCCGTGGATAAGGCCAATGTGCTTCAAAACGGCGTTCTCTGGCGCCGCGTGGTCCAGAGCGTGGCTCGCGAATATCCCGATGTCACCCTCAATCACCTGTATGTGGACAATGCCGCCATGCAGCTGATCAAAAACCCCAAATCCTTTGACGTGCTTCTCGCCGAGAACCTCTTTGGAGATATTCTCAGCGATGAGATGGCCATGATTGCCGGCTCGTTGGGCATGCTTCCCAGCGCCAGCCTCGGCGAATCCACCGGAAATGGAAATCGCTTTGGCATGTTCGAGCCCAGTGGCGGCACGGCTCCTGATATTGCCGGCCGGGGCATTGCCAACCCTATTGCCCAAATTCTATCGGCAGCACTTCTGCTCCGGTTCTCGGCAGGGCGCGAGGATGCGGCCACCGCCATCGAAAATGCGGTCCGCTCCGTGATCGCCCAAGGCCTCCGCACGTCCGATATTCACACACCCGGGACAACTCAGGTGGACACGTCCTCCATGGGATCGGCCATCGCCAGCGCCTTGTGAACCTTACGTGCAACTTGCGCAACACGATTGTTCCACAGCGACAATTTTCGGGTCTGTGAATAACTTGGGAGTAATCCGGGATTCCCTGCGGGAATTATTCACGGTGTTTTGTGAATGGCTTGTCCCTTGCAGAGTGGAAAGCAATGACACTCACTGAAATCCGCGCCGCACTCGGTGAGTTGGAAACCCGGCCGCGCCAATCCCTCGGGCAGAACTTTTTATTCGATCAGAATCTGGCCCGCTGGATCGTGGAACAATTGCACGGTCACCATGAGGGCACAATCCTGGAAATTGGTCCTGGACTGGGAGCACTGACGGAATTTCTGGTGCCCCTGGCCAGCCGTTTGGTGCTTGTCGAAAAAGATGAACGGATGGTCACATGGTTGAAACAGAAATTTCCGCTTCCTCAGGTGGAACTGTTCCACACCGATGCGCTGGCCTTTGATCTGCGCACGATTTGCGGAGATGGCCCGGTTGCGATTGTTGGAAACCTTCCTTACTACGTATCCACCGCACTCATTTCGCACTACACGAATGCCCTTTCACCCGCATCAATACTTGTTCTAACGCTGCAGCACGAAGTTGCAGCGCGGCTTTCTGCGACGCCTGGCACGTCTGATTATGGCGCCATGTCGGTCTGCGTCCAACGCCGCTGGCAGGTGCGTTTTCTTCGCAAATTGCCACCATCGGTTTTTTATCCAGCACCCAAGGTTTCCTCCGCTGTCGTCAGCCTCACCCCACGCCCCCCGGATCAGGTCCTGCCTCTTGATGATGACGCGTTTGAGGACCTCGTTCGCAGAGGGTTTTCCGAACGCCGCAAACAACTGAAAAATTTGTTGCCTGAGCTCCGCGGGTCATGGCAGGAAATCACAGGCGCTTTGGGCATCTCTGCAGACGCCCGCGCCGAGAGTTTGACTCTGACGCAGTGGGAAAAACTCACCGTCCTTGCCTGTCCTGCAGCAGCCCAGCATGGCACGGAGTTGTTTGACGTGGTGGATGATTCAGACGGTGTCATTGGCCCTCAGCCACGGGCGTTTGTGCATGTGAATAACCTTCGCCACCGGGCCATTCACATCCTTCTCTTCAATAGCGGCGGGGAGCTTTATCTTCAAAAACGTTCACCCTGGAAGGACCTCAATCCCGCGCTATGGGACTCCTCGGCGGCCGGACATGTGGACGCGGGCGAAACCTATTATCAAGCCGCCCAGCGCGAACTTCAGGAAGAACTCGGGGTCACTGCCCCGCTCAAAAAAATTGGCAAACTCGAAAGCTCCCCCGCGACCTCGTGGGAGTTTGTGGAAATCTTTACCGGCCACCACGAGGGCCCGTTCCACTTGGCTCGCATGGAAGTCGAGGCGGGGGCATTTTTTCCCATTCCGAAAATTGAGGCATGGTTCGCCAGGAGGCCAAAAGATTTCACCCCCCTCTTCCGTCAGATTTTTCCGAAGTTCACCAAGCAGGGATAGCAGTTCGTGGAGTCATGAACGATTGGGCCTCCACGTATGGGTGCAAAGAAATTCGAAATGAAATTATGTTCTCACCGTTGATTCCTGCGTGGGAATCTGCGAGATAAGGCCTGTGAAAAATCCTGTGGGATATACATTTGGGCAAAGAATGCTCCATCTCTGGGCCGTTTTGACGGCGATTGCGGCCTTCGTGCTTTTGTGCAGTGGGGGGATTGTGACTTCGAAAGGTGTGGGAATGTCCGTGCCGGACTGGCCAACAACATTTGGTTACAACATGTTTCTTTTCCCGATTTCCCAATGGGTGGGCGGGATTTTTTATGAGCACAGTCACCGTTTGATTGCCAGCGGGGTGGGCCTGATGACTGTTTTCCTCGCCGTGGCAGCCTTTATTGTGGAGCCCCGGCGGTGGGTCAAAGGATTTGCCGTGTGTCTGGTGCTGGCCGTCGCAGTGCAGGGGCTTTTTGGAGGACTTCGTGTGGTTTTAAACAAAGACCACGTGGGCATTGTGCACGCGCTGCTCGCCCAATCATTTTTTTCGGCGTTGGTGGTTTTTTGTGTGGTGATGACGCGGACCTTCGTGGAGCGTCGATGGGCGGATTTTGAACCTTCCTCACAGCCCCGCCGGCTGGCCATTGCGATCACGTCCCTGGTGTTTCTGCAGCTCGCCCTGGGAGCAACCATGCGTCACGAACATATTGGTCTTGCCGTCCCGGATTTTCCGCTTGCCCACGGGAAGATTCTCCCGGACACCTCACCCGCTGGCATGGCTGAGATCAACGCGGCCCGCGGTGCGGTTGGTGACGTTCCAATCAAACCCTCGTTTATTTGGATTCACATGGCCCATCGCGTGATGGCCGTGGTGATCACTTTTTCTATGCTCACATTTTTCTGGTATGCCAGAGGCTGCTCGAATGCAATCCGGCGGATGTCAGGAGTGTGGTTGACCATGGTGATTGCGCAGGTGGCTCTGGGAATCTGGACGATTTGGTCCGGCAAAGCCGCGGATATCGCCACTGCTCACATGGCACTGGGTGCTCTGCTGCTGGCGTGGGGGGTCCTTCTTTCCTACCGCCTTGTCCTCGGGGGTCGAACCTCCGACTTTGTGGTTCCTGAATCCGTGCGCTCTGAACGCGCTTGCTCCCTCGCATGAAAGACGCGCTTGCGATCCAACGTCCCCGGATGGGGCTACTGATTTCTGATCTGGTCGAACTCACAAAAGCCCGGCTTTCGTTTTTGGTTTTGATCACCACGCTTGTGGGATTCCTCCTTGCCTGGCGGGGTCCCATGAATTATCTGCTGCTGACAGCCACCCTTCTCGGCACGGCTTTGTGCGCCGCAGGAGCGGCAGCACTCAACCAGTGGTGGGAGCGGGATCTGGATGCCAAGATGAAAAGAACCCGGGACCGCCCGCTCCCCGGTCAGCGCATCCACCCTTCCGATGCCCTTCTCTTCGGGCTGCTCTTTGCGTTCCTCGGACTTGCGATTCTTGGCATTTTCACAAACGCGCGTTCCACATTCCTGGCCTTCGCAACGATCGCGATCTATGTCCTCGTGTACACCCCCCTCAAGCGGATCACATCCCTGAACACGTTGGTGGGAGCCATTCCAGGGGCGCTTCCTCCTCTCATTGGATGGGTGGCCGCCCGCGGCACTTACAACCTCGAAGGGTGTCTGCTGTTTGCCATTTTGTGGTTTTGGCAGATGCCTCATTTTCTGGCCATCGCCTGGATGTATAGGGAAGATTATGCCAACGCCGGATGTGTGATGCTGCCCGGAGATGACCCCACCGGCGCCATGACAGCCCGCCAGGCCTTGCTCTACGCGCTCTGTCTTGTCCTGGTGAGCCTGTTGCCGGCGCTGATGGGATTTAATAATGTCTGGGGATTCTTTGGCGCGCTGGGGCTCGGGTGCCTGTTCCTGGCCACCGCAATCTCTTTTCTCAAATCCCGGGAGCGTCCCGTCGCACGCTCCTTGTTTCTCGCCTCCATTGCCTATCTCCCCCTCTTACTTGGTCTCCTCGTAGCGACCCGACGCTGATCCTTTCATGAACCGCAAACCTGGAAATTTTAAACTGATGCTCCTGCTCTGGGTCTTTGCGATTGCTCTGGGCGGCACCGTGATTTGGCTGATGGTGCTGCGTGGACCGGCGGTGATGCCCTGACCATTGCAGGGACTATCTTCCTTAAAAAAGAGAAAACCCGTTGCCCTTCAGGAGGACAAACGGGTTTTCTCGGTGCGAGGGGGAAATCCTTACACGCTGGCTTTCAGAGCCTTGCCAGCAACAAATTTTACTGTTTTTGAGGCCTTGATTTTGATGGCGGCTCCTGTTTTTGGATTGATTCCTTTGCGGGCTTTGCGCGTGGCCACTTTGAACGTGCCGAAGCCGATCAATTGGACTGATTTGTGTTTTTTGACGCCAAATTTGATTCCATCGATGACGGCATTCACGGCGCGTTCAGCTTCCGCTTTGCTTGCACTTCCGAGGGTTTTTTGAACTTGGGCTACGAGAGCTACTTTGTTGGACATGGTATTTTTATGGTTTAGACAATTTGCGCTTGCAATTAAGCGATGCCTAAAACTGTTATTTTCGTGTTCAGATGTCAATCCCTCTGTGGAAAAGTTTTTGCCATTTTTTCTGTCTTCCCGTTAGCGGCTTGTTGAGCTAAGACAGTCAGGATTGTGAGTGTCCCTTCTACCGAATCTCCCTCGATCCATGTCGAATCTGAACAGGAAGTCCATACCCTCGACCATGTCGATCAATATTTGATTGTCGGAAAAGAGTCCGATGCTTCGGATATTCATCTGGGTGTGAACAGTCAACCGATCTGGCGCCGCTTTGGCCGCCTGGAGCCAATCTGGTTGAAAGCTCCGGTGCTGACGGCCGCTGACACGGAGCATCTG
The DNA here is from genome assembly GCA_041738805.1 of Terrimicrobiaceae bacterium. GTDB lineage: Bacteria > Verrucomicrobiota > Verrucomicrobiia > Chthoniobacterales > Terrimicrobiaceae > JAJTZA01. The sequence continues at coordinate 28,205 of JBGSPC010000216.1, forward strand.
GCAATGACGTTCCTCACGGACCCGCAGAAGGCGCTTCTTGCGGAGAGGGGAGACGTTGATTTTGCGTATGCCAATTCTTTGGGAAGATTTCGTACGAGTGTGGTCAGGCAGCGGCTTGGATTTGATCTCACGTTCCGGATCATCAACAGCTCCGTCCGGTCCATGGATGAACTGGCCCTGCCCCCCCAGCTTAAACTGCTCACCCAATACCACAACGGCCTCGTGCTGGTGACGGGTGCCGTGGGCAGCGGCAAGAGCACCACCCTCGCCGCACTGGTGCAGGAAATTAATTACTCGCGCAACGATCATATCATCACGCTGGAGGATCCCATCGAATATATCATCGATTCCGGACGCTGCCACGTCACCCAACGGGAGGTCCACACCCACACGGCATCTTTTGCCGCAGCCCTTCGCGGAGCCCTGCGCGAAGATCCGGATGTCATCATGGTCGGAGAAATGCGCGACCTGGAAACCATTTCGCTCGCGATCACAGCCTCGGAAACCGGTCACCTTGTGCTTGGCACCCTCCACACAGGCAACTCCGCAAGAACCCTTGACCGTGTGCTTGACGTGTTCCCCACGGACCAACGCGACCAAATTCGCATCATGGTCAGCGAATCGCTGCGTGGCATCATCAGCCAGCAACTCATCCCGCGGGCCGATGGCCGCGGACGGTCTCTAGCCATCGAAATCCTGATGAATAATCCGGCGGTGGGAAACCTGATCCGCGAAGGCAAAACCTTCATGCTTCCAGGAGTGATTCAAACCGGGCGCAAGCAGGGAATGGTGTTGATGGATGACTCAATAGCAGAACTGTTCCACGCCGGATTGATCACGGCAGAGGAAGCCTTTTACCGGTGCGAGAACAAAACCCTCATGAAGGGAGTTCTCAAACTATAGGCTGCTGATTCCCCTTCCAGCGCCTTAAGCCCCGAAGATTTCCAAGAATTTATCTTCTGCGGTCAGGGTGCCGATCAGAAGAATTTCTTCGCCTTCCTCAAGAATCGTGGACGGGGCCGGGTTGAGGGTTAACTTTCCGTCATGACTTGTGGCAATGATGCTGCAACCCGTGCGGGTTCTTATATCCGACTCACGGATCGACCGTCCAACCAGCGGTTTTGGCATCGCGACATGGAAAACATTCAGGCCCTCAGCCACCAGCAGCGTCTTTTGATTCCGAAGAAGGTTGAAGATAATGTTCGACCCCATGGAGGCGTAGGACATGACAACGTCAGCCCCTGCACTGTGGAGACGGGCCACATTCGCATCAGAGTTTGATCTGGCGACGATTTGGATATCCGGTCGCAGTTTCCGGCAATAAATGGTGAGGTAAATATTGATATCGTCATCACGGGCCGTAATCAGGACGGCTGGTGCGGTCTCAATGCCTGCCTTGGTCAGCATCTCAAGATCGGCAGCACTTCCCACAAGGGAATTTTTCATGCCGGCAACTTTTTCAGGAATTTTGTCGATGATCCGGTAATCAAGCTCGATCTGGTCAAAAGCGCGGGCCACCGCCTTTCCGACCCGACCAGCTCCGATGATCACCGAGGGCGCTGTGGCCCGGTGATAGATGCAGAAAAGCGCATTGTAGGCCTCGATCTGGTCGGTTGTGCCAGCCAAGAGGAGGAGGGTATCGGGGGTGAGGACCACGTCTGCGGCAGGGTTGTTGAAGTGGCCCCTCTGCCAAAGGCCGATGACATTGACCCCGGCCAATTCCCGAAGACGTGTTTCAGCGAGGCTTTTCCCTTGGAGGGGCGTGCCAGCCACGATGGCCTCGGCGATATGCAGTTGGTCGAATCCACCGATGATGTGTGCCTGGGCATCCGCGGCAATCGTGCGGCGCGCGAGGGCCCCGCCCAGTTGTTCAGCAAGCTGCATGACGTGCGAACTCCCGGCCAGCATCAAAACGTCCAGCGAATCCACGGAGCTGGCCGTTGTCACAATCACGATCTCTTTGGAAATCTGCCTTGCCGTGAAAGCCACGCTGGTATTTTCGAAATCATTCCCTGTGGCGGCGACAAGGGCAGCCCTGTCAAATCCGCACCGGTTGAAACTCGTGGGATCACTCAAATCGGCAACCACCACCTTGATGCCCATGTCATGCAGCCTTAGGGCCTTCTCCATGTCTTTGACCGCCAGAACATAAGGGACCTGGTATTTGTCAAGTTTACGAATGAGAGCGGCCGTCACACCATCAAGTTGCGTGAGAATCACATGTCCTTTCAAATCCGAAGGCACTTGACGAGGAGCCCTCGCTTCCTGCTGCGCCTTGACAAACGGAGAGTAAAAAAACTCAATAAACGTGAAAGGCAACAACGCAAGAAGGAGCAGCATTCCCGTCACAAGGACTATGACAGAAAACCCCCTGCCAAGATCCGACTCAAAGGTGATATCTCCAAACCCCAACGTGGACATGGTGACCATGGTCCAATAAAACCCGCTGATCCAGGAATAGGACTGCCCTTCCCATTCCATAATGACATGGAAAAGCACGGTGAAGATAAGGATCAAAGCCCCGAGGAACACACCAAACCACCAAAGGAAACGCAGGTTGCGTTTTCTGGAGCGAGGTCTCCACACGGCAGCAAGGGCCGTGATTTGGGCGGGTAGAAACTTAAACACGAGGACAAAAGCTACGTGAGATTCTCAGTCACGACAAGCCGGAGCCTATAGCTTTAACACAGCAAATAACCGCCATTTGCCATCCCTCGGCAGGTGATCTATAAATGAACGGTGGCAACAACGAAAAAAGACTTCTGGATGAACCGTCTGAAGCAGGAGGCCCTGCGCTTCAACGGGGGCTGGTGGCTGCAGAAGCTTTTGCCCATCGTGTTCTGGGGTGGCCTTCTTGCCTCGGTGGCCGTGATTTTTTCGCGTGCTTTGCGATTTCATCTCCCGTTTTCGGTGATGATTCCCGGCGCGGCGATTATATTCTTCGCCCTTCTGATGGCCTTTTTGCAGGCGCGGAAATTCTTCCTGAATCAAACGGAAGTGATGGTTCGTTTGGAGGCTGACCTGCGGCTTCACAATGCCCTCACTTCCGCGCAAGCAGGGATATCCGATTGGCCGGAGCCCCGCCCCGATGCTTGTCTTCAGCTCAAGTGGAACATCCGGGCGTTGGTATGGCAGCCGGCTGCCGCGCTTTTGGCGCTGATTCTGGCCTCTCTGATTCCACTTCCCCAATCTGCAGCCACCGAGGCCGCAACAGCGGGCGAGCCGGGGGCTTGGACGGATTTGCAAAAACGCATTGAAGAACTCAAAGCGGCCGAAATCATTCAACCCGAGCCTCTGGAGGAACTGGCAAAGTCCTTGGAGGCCCTTCGCTCCAAACCTCAGGAAGAATGGTTTTCGCATCAAAGCCTCGAAGCAGGCGATCACTTGAGCGAGTCCACAGCCAACTCGCTTGCAGAACTCCAAAAAAACCTCGAAATGGCTCTTGGTGCCATGGAAGCCTCCCGCCAACTCGAGTCCGCTCAACTTTCTTCACTCTCCCCTCAACTCTCAGAGGCCCTCCAAAATGCGCTCGCGCAGATGGTTAATGGCGCTTTGCCACTCGACGAAAAATTGCTCTCTCAGCTACAGGCCATGACGCCCAACGGAGCCCGCCAACTTTCGGCTGAAGAGTGGCAAAAGCTCCAAGCCAAAATGGCTGAGGGTATTTCGACCTGCTCCAATGGTCTTTGTGCCGGCGACAAAGCCGGGGACGCCCTCCTGGCGGCACTTGCCCAATCCGGCGGTGGAGTTTCCCGTGGACCGGGAGCCGCTCCCCTCACCCTGAACGAAAAGGCAACCGACCTGGGGTCAACCTCCACGGAGCTTCTGAAGAATGAGGACCTTTCGCGGGCCGCCATCGGTGACTTGATGGGGCTCGGCACGACTGACCACAAGGTGGACGAATCAGCAATCGCTGCTGGTGGGGCCATGGCGGATATATCCGCAGCAGGTGATGCCACCTCCCCGCTCAACGCCACACCCTCGGAACAAAAAATCCTTCAATCCTTTTTCCGATAACTCCGAATTTTGAAGTCTTGTTTTCGTGCCATCTCCAAAGAAGAGTCATCGGATGAGTAAATCTGGAGTCTGTTATTTGGTTGGTGCCGGTCCGGGAGATCCGGGTCTTCTGACGCTGAAAGGCCGCTCGTGCCTGGAGAAAGCGGAGGTCGTTGTTTATGACTACCTCGCAAATCCGGAATTTCTCAATTTTGTGCCGGATACGGCAGAAAAAATCTATGCAGGAAAAAAAGCCGGCGACCATGCCCTGCGGCAGGAGGAGACCAATGCGTTGCTGGTGGAAAAAGTGAAAGCCGGGCGGGTGGTCGTTCGCTTGAAGGGTGGCGATCCGTTTTTGTTTGGGCGCGGAGGCGAGGAGGCCGAAGCCCTTGCTGAGGCGGGATGCCGGTTTGAGATTGTGCCGGGTGTCAGCTCGGCGATCGCCGGACCGGCTTATGCAGGAATTCCTGTGACACACCGCGCTCACAACGCAGCCCTCACCATCTTCACCGGCCATGAGGATCCCACCAAAACGGAAAGCACGATCGACTATGCTGCCATCGCGTCCGTGCCTGGAACGAAGGTGATGCTGATGGGGATCGAGCGGCTGGAAAAACATTGCGCTGCTCTCCAGCAAGCCGGAATGCCCGGCTCCACCCCGATTGCGCTGGTGCGATGGGCCACGACGCCCCGTCAGGAAACACTTTCCGGCACATTGGCCGATATAGCCGCCAAGGCGCAAGAGGCAGGATTCCGGGCACCCGCCGTGGCGGTCATCGGAGAGGTCGCCACCCTGCGTGAGCCCCTCGCATGGTTTGAAAACAAGCCGCTCTTCGGTCAGCGAATCGCCGTCACCCGCACCCGCCAACAGGCGGGGGAATTGATCGACAAATTGCGGGATCTCGGGGCGGATGCCTTCGAACTTCCCACCATCCGGATCGAACCACCCGAGGACAAGCAGGCTTTCTACGAACTGGTTTCTGATGCTCACATTTATGATTGGATCGTCTTCACGAGCCCGAACGGGGTCGATGCCTTTTTCCGGGCGTTCTTCGAAATTTTTTCGGATGCCCGCGAGATTGGGGGCGTTCGGATCGCAGCGATCGGACCGGCCACGGCCGCCCGCGTGAAAGCCCATCATTTAGCCGTGGATCTTCAGCCCGAAAAATACGTGGCTGAAGAAGTCTTGAAAGCCCTTCAAAATGAAACCAGCGTCGAAAATCTGAAGTTCCTCCTCCCCCGTGCCGAAGGGGCAAGGGAAATGCTGGCCACGGAATTGACCAGGCTGGGGGCAATCGTTGATGAGGCCACGGCTTACCGCACGGTCCCCGAAACCGAAGACGTCTCGGGAGGCATCCGCCGTTTCAAAGAGGAAGGCGCTGATATCGTCACCTTCACGAGCTCCTCCACCGCCGAAAACTTTGCAGCTCTCAAACTCCCCCTGCCCGACTCCCTGAAAACGGCCAGCATCGGCCCAGTCACATCCGCAACCCTGATGACCCTCGGGTTCTCCGTAGATATCGAAGCCCGCTCCCATGACATCCCCGGCCTCGTGCAGGCCATATTGAGATCTGTCTCCGGGAACTCTTGAGTCGGCGCACTACACCCCGTGCAAGCGCTCGCAAGCCGTGACCGTATTGGCCATTAACATGGCAATCGTCATCGGCCCCACTCCTCCAGGAACAGGGGTGATGGCGCGGCATTTTTCTGCCACAGCCTCGTAATCAACATCACCCACCAATCGATAGCCTTTGGGAGCTGACGGATCCTCGACACGGTTGATGCCGACATCAATCACGGTGGCCCCCGTTCCGATGTGCTCGGCCCCCAGAGCAAGAGGTCTTCCAAGAGCAGCGATCACAATGTCTGCTTCCCTCGTGAGTTGAGCGAGGTTTCGCGTCCTGGAGTGAGCAACTGTCACGGTGGCATCCCCGGCAGATCCCCGTCTCATCAGCAAAAGGGCCATGGGCTTGCCGACAATCATGCTTCGTCCCACAACCACCACACTGGCACCAGCCACTGTGACACCCGATTCCTGGAGCAGCCGCAAGCACCCGAGCGGGGTGCAAGGGACAAAGCCTGTGGGATCATCCATGGCCAGCTTGGCAACGTTGAGCGGATGAAACCCATCAACGTCCTTGTCGGGGTTGATGGCCGCCACAATGGCGGCCTCATCGATCTGGGCCGGAGGGGGGGATTGCACAAGAATCCCATGGACGGTGGGATCGTCATTTAACTCCTCAACAATGCGAAGCAGGTCGGCTTGGGAGGTTGATGAGGCAAGTTCGTGTTTAACGGAATGCAGTCCCAACTCAGCAGCCCGCTTATCCTTGGAGCGGACATAAGCACGGGAAGCAGGGTCTTCGCCAACCAAAATCACAGCCAGCCCCGGCTGGATTCCCCTCGCTTTGAGAGCGGCGATCCGGCCGGCTGTTTCGGCATGAACTTTGTTTGCTATGGCTGTTCCGTCAATCCGCTGCATCTCTGAGTCGATTTTCAATTTTGCTTTTCCATCCGCTGAACTCTTCAAGTGTCAGTTCACCCGGAACCTGCTGAGGCTTGTCCACTGTCACGGAAATTTTTGAGAATGGCAATGGGATGATGAACCCATCCCAGGTTTTTAAACGCACCGCGTTGGAGAAGCTGGCATGGGCGAGCAGGAGGGGAGCCCCGGTGGTCTGCGCTAGCTGGATGGCACCCGGTCCCATGTGATACCGCGGTCCGCGCGGTCCGTCGGGTGTGATGGCAATATCCCGGCCTGCCGCAATCAGCCGCACCATCTCCCTCAGCGCCCGCGCTCCCCGCCGCGAACTTGACCCCCGTACCGATCCCATGCCGCAGCCGGCCATGATCCGTGAAAGAATCTCCCCGTCCCGGCTCGCACTGGTCAGCACCGAAACTCCCTTGCGGCCTTTGGGATACCGTTTCAGAAAGGCGGGCGTTATGCCGAGAATGCGATTGTGCCAGAAAACGAGGATCACAGGCCCGGTCAGCGTGCCGGCCTGCATCCCTGAGGCATCCGTGATTCTCAAACGCACAGTCAGCAGCAGCGCGCGAAGCAGGACAACAGCCAAACTGGAAAGAAAGATTTCCCGCATGTGGATTTCAGAGTGACCGAAGCTTACCGGTGCATGGAAAAAGATGAAATGCGATTTCTGTTCATCAGGAAACTTTGTTCCTCCAAGGATTGGTTATGCCCATGGTTGGAGAGTTGATCCTTGATTTTCCAACGCCACAGAAGAACCGGCTACAAAAAAACCGGAATGTCAGCGCCTTCAAAAGACGCTGCATTCCGGCTTGCGGATTGGATTCCTGGAGCGGGGGTTAGGAATCAGCCTTCAATTGGCTTTCAATTTTTTCAGCTTCGGCGAGGTGCTTTTCGAGTGTGGGGAGGGTGGCTTTCGCAAACCCGACCATCTCAGGATCGCCCGCGCTTGTGGATGCACTCTGGAAAAGGGCAACGGATTTGCGATGATTTTCCACCATTTTCTTCATGTAGGCCTTGTCGAATGCTGCACCTTGTAGAGACTCCATTTTCTCACAGGCTTTCATTTGGCTTTTTTCCAGTTCTGTGGGAAGTGCGATGTCTTTTTTCGCTGCCAAAGCTTTCAGTTTTGCATTGGCTGTCCCGTGATCGGAAACCATCATTTGAGCGAAGCTTTTCACGGCCGGATTTTGAGCCTTTTCCACAGCAGCCTTGCTGAGTTTAACCTCCATCATCCCCCTGACTGCCGCCTTCTCCGGAAAGTTGGATTCTGTTTTGGCAGTGGTCATTTCGGTGTTGGTGCCCGTCTCCTCCGCTTGGAGAATGGGACTGAAGGCGAGGGCGATTACTGCTGGGTATCTTAGGTATGTTTTCATAGATGTTCAGGGAAGATTCGAATTGAGAGGAAGATGATGGCGTCAGGCCAAACCCTTTTTGGCCTATCAGGAGAGGTGGTAGGGTTCTATTCCTGCACTCTCCTTGTGAGGCGAACGGAGTCAGGCGTGCCAAGTCACCCGTTTCATAGACTTCGATAAGAAGGCCTCGCAATGAGGGAAAAGCACAGCTCGATCTTCAACACCTTTCCAAAAATCACTTGTGAAACTCAAGACATTGACCGCAGAACGGACTTCCACAGGATTGCCAGGCACGATATCCCTGGAGCCTCATCAAGGATCATGAAACGTATCATTCCGATCTTCTGTTTTTCGGCCATCCTGGTTAGTTTTTTTCAGGAGTCCGCATGGAGTGGCGCTCGCAAGCCGGCTTCTCAGGTTTCTTACAATATCAAAGTTTCGTTTCTGAAAGGCCGCGCCATTTCATTCGCTGATTTCGACCTCGTCTATCTGGGCGATCGACATGTTTCTTCCCCTCATTTCCCGAGAGGATTTCAATATTTTGATTTTCTCGCTGAGACGGCTTCTGAGCAGGTCAATGTCAGTTGGAGTTCGGGGACCGGGGAAATCGGGCCCACGGAATTCAAAATCGGCGGCAAAATCTACCTGTTGGAACTTCGCGGATCAAAGACCCACGGCCGGCTGGAACCGGACGAATTGGTCATCACACGCAAGTAGATACCCTTCTGCCACGTCCCCCGCGCCACGGTTCTCAAGGTTCAGAAATAAACTCGGGGCAAACAAGGAACCCTTCCACACCGTAAAGGCGGGTCACGACGCGAAAGACATTCCGTTATCTGATACTAAGAAACGCCGAGCCTGACCAACTCCTCAGCGGCTGCTGCATCGGCATCACGTTTTCCGTTGAAGTCGATGTGGGCCTGAGGGTGAAGGGTTGAGATGCGCATCCCGTAGAAAGAGCGGACCACGAAGAAGAGACCGATGAGGAAAAACACCACCCCGATGCCCGCCGCCAGCATCCGCTCGGTGTTCACCGCGATTTCGACGGCAAGAATTCCAAACAGGGTGGTGAATTTGATGATCGGATTAAGCGCCACCGAAGAGGTGTCCTTGAAGGGATCGCCAACGATGTCTCCGATGACGGTTGCATCGTGCAAGGCGCTGCCTTTCTGCTTCAGTTCGACCTCAACAATTTTTTTGGCATTGTCCCAGCACCCGCCGGCATTCGCCATATTGATGGCCATGTAGAGCCCGAACATCGCGATGGAGATCAGGTATCCGACAAAGAAGATCGGGTCAAAGCACGCAAACGCGAGAGTCAATGAGAAGACGACTCCAAAGATATTGACCATCCCGTGTTGGGCATACTTTGTGCAAATTTTGACAACCGCATTGCTGTCTTCGGCGGACGCGCGATCCGAGTCGCTCAGCTTGATGTTGCGCTTGATGTAATCAACAGCGCGATAAGCACCGGTGGTGACAGCCTGACGCGAGGCTCCCGCAAACCAATAGACAACGGCCCCTCCCATCATCAACCCAAGAATAATCCTCGGATCGACGATGCTCAGGTTGGACAGATCCGTCCAGCCAAAGTGGTTTTTAAGCATGAGAATCAAAGAAAAAATCATTGTGGTTGCTCCAACCACCGCTGTTCCGATCAGCACGGGCTTGGCCGTGGCTTTGAAGGTGTTGCCTGCCCCGTCATTGTCTTCCAGCAGATGTTTTCCAACCTCAAAATCCGGGGTGAATCCGAAGTCGCGTTTGACCTCGGCCTCGATGCCTGGCATCTGCTCGATCATCGAGAGTTCGAAGACCGACTGCGCGTTGTCAGCCACGGGGCCGTAACTGTCCACGGCGATCGTCACCGGCCCCATTCCAAGCATGCCGAAGGCCACCAGACCGAACGCAAACACGGCGGGGTAGGCCATGTAGTCCCCGAGTGTGGAAAGGCTTGTGACGTAAGATATGAGCATCAGCGATGCAAGAGCCAGGCCTTTCCAAAAACAGGAAAAATTTCCAGCCACCAGGCCGGAGAGAATTGTCAGCCCGGCTCCGCCCTCCGTGGTCGCGTTAACGACCTCATGGCAATGCGCACTCCGTGTGCTTGTGAAAACGCGGGTCAGTTCCGGAATGATCGCCGCGGCAAGTGTGCCACAGCTGATGATTGTCGAAAGCTTCCACCAAAGGGTCGGAAATTGCGGCGCAAGCATGAAATAACTCACAACAAAACTCACCGCCACACACAGCAGCGAGGTCAGCCACACCAGGATGGTCAGCGGATGTTCAAAATCAAAATGGCGGTGCTTTCCAAAAACGCCTTTTGTGATCCATGTGTTGATTTTCCAGGAGAGGATCGAGGTAGGAATCATCACGATCCGCATCGCGAAGATCCACACGATGAACGTCCACATAAACTGGGGCAAAACGGCAAGGAGGATAAATGTGATGAGCGCCACGCCCGTGACGCCGTAGGTTTCAAACCCGTCGGCCGTGGGGCCAACGCTGTCACCGGCATTGTCGCCTGCACAGTCGGCGATCACTCCCGGATTGCGTGCGTCGTCTTCTTTGATTTTAAATACGATCTTCATGAGATCGCTGCCGATGTCGGCAATCTTGGTGAAGATGCCTCCACAGATTCTCAACACGCTTGCACCCAGGGATTCACCGATCGCAAAACCGATGAAGCAGGCTCCGGCAAGGGCCGGGGGAACAAAAAGGAGGATGGCAATCATCATCATCAGTTCGGTGCTGATCAGGAGCACGCCGATGCTCATTCCCGAGCGGGTCGGGATTTCCGAAACCGGCAACGCCCGCCCACGCAGCGAGGCAAAAGCCATGCGGCTGTTCGCGATGTTGTTGATCAACATACCGAACCAGGCAACGGCAAAGGATCCCCCGATCCCGACCAGCGACCAGGCCACGATGAGTGCGACAGTGGAGGGTGCGGCATGCTTTAGGAAGCCGAAATAGTAGACCATCGTTGCCCCGATAAACACTTCCAGGATGAGCAGCAGGCGGCCTTGCTGGAAGAGGTAGGTCTTGCAAGTCCCGTAAATGAGGCTGGAGATAGCCAACATGCTCGTGTGGGCCGGAAGTCGCCGGAGGCTCCGGTATTCCACCAAGCCGAAAAGCATCCCCAGCATGGCCACGCCAAGGCCCAGCCACAAAATCATCTCGCTTGGCAGCGCGAAACCGGGGAATTGAAAAACCGCTGACCGGTCCGTCGGGAGGGCAAGGTCGGATTCGCCGGCCCGGAGCAGGGCGGGACAAAAAAACATCAGCAAGGGAATAAGGCGGGTTGGTTTCATGGGTGTTGGATTCGTGGGATTTGGAAAAGAAAATCCTCCGGCCTGCGAACCGGCCGTGAGCCGTAACAGCGTAAACGCGCTCTGCCAGGAAAGTTTGGCAGCAGCATGTCATACATAAGAAAAACTTATATTGAACAAACAAATAGAGTCAATAGTTATTTTGCTAATTTCATGTGGCACGCCGTCTGCGAAGGGGAAGTCGAAAAGATCGCGATGAAACAGCAAGTGACCACAAAGGAATCCTGGAATGGAGACTTCACCCCATAGCGAAAGCCCGTTGCGCGAACTAACCTCAAGATCATGAAAACACCGCTCCCTCATGTTTTACTTCTTGCGCTTCCACTGGCGGCCGCATCACTGCTGACATCCTGCGTCTCCGGCCCTTACCAAACCACGCTCCCGTCCGAGGTCGGCTACACGACTTACACCTCATTGCCCGCCGGTTACTCGGGGGATGCGTATTACTACAACAACCGCTATTACGCAGGTGGTCGCTATGAACCGGGAACCTACACTTATCAGGGGCGGAGATACAACAACCGCTACTTCCACAACGGCCAATATATCTACGGCGGGGAATATCGCCCTCAGGCCGCAGTCTATCAAGAGCCCGCTATCCGAGGGGCATCCCCGGGTGGCTATGTGACCTATCGCACCCTGCCTCGTGATTACTCCGGGGACGCCTACTACTACAACAATCGCTACTACGCAGGTGGTCGCTATGAGCCGGGAACCTACTCCTACAGAGGCCGCACCTACAACCACCGCTACTTCCACAACGGCCAATACATCTATGGCGGTGAGTATCGTCCCTCGGGTGCCTCCGTATCCACCACGCGGACTGTCCAACGGTCTGAACCCGTCTACCGCACCACCACGCGGCGTGTGTCATACTGAGATTGCGAACCTGCGTGGGGGGTGGAAAAACCCCTGCCCTTGGGTGATGAAGGAAGCAATTCCGCTTGTCGGGGCTAACCCCCGCAGCGGAACTGTCTTGAATCCCGAACGCGAGGCAGTTAATCGACAGGAAAAGTGGCCGGTTTGCGCTAGATCGCGGCTCCAAACAACGCTCCCACTCCCGCAGTCAGGGCCATGGCCAGTGCACCCCAAAAAGTCACCCGCACCACGGATTTCCATACCGATGACCCTCCTGCGCGGGCAGCCATGGCACCCAAGACCGCGAGGAACACAAGCGAGCCGCCGGAAACTGTCCCGACCAGGGCTGATCTTGGCACGATGAGAACCAGAAGAAGCGGCAGCACGGCCCCCACGGTGAAACTGCCGGCCGATGCGAATGCCGCCTGAACCGGCCGGGCGCTTAGTGAGTCGGTAATCCCCAACTCGTCACGGGCGTGGGCTCCCAAAGCGTCCTTTTCCATCAATTGCGTGGCCACTTGACCGGCAAGTCCGGGGTCGAGGCCACGAGCAACATAGATGGCGGCGAGTTCGGCGTGTTCATTTGCACAATCTGTGGACAACTCATTCTGCTCGCGTTTCAAATCCGCACGCTCGGTGTCAGATTGGGAGCTGACGGAAACATACTCTCCGGCAGCCATGGACATCGCCCCGGCCACCAACCCGGCCACTCCGGCAACCACCACGCTGTTGCGGCTGGCTTCGGCGGCGGCCACACCGACAATCAAACTGGCGGTGGAGACAATTCCGTCATTGGCACCGAGCACGGCGGCTCGCAGCCAACCGACCCGGTGGGTGAAATGCATTTCTGAGAGTCTTGCCATCGATTCCTTGGTTGAGATCGTAAGCCTGCGATCCGGCATGTTCAAGCAGTGATAAAGGACCGGGTTTGCCGTGGGTGTGGTTAAAAGCGGGTGAGGTGGATCGGGCGCTCCGCCGCACGATGAGAAATCCACGCGGCTCCGCCGCCACTTGCTCCCATCGCGCTCGGAGATCGCGATCCACCCTTGGGCGAACTCATCAACTCACCCACTTTTAATCTCGCCCTTAGCCATTTTAACTTATGATCGGTGCGCTGCACTTGGCGGCAGATCTCAGTCACCCGCCGAAGGCGGGTATCACTTCGCAGCTTCGATGATTGCGATGGTGTCCTTCTCCACCTGCGCGGCGATGGCCGCCAAATTCCCGGCCTGCGACAATGAAGCCAGCATCACAGTGGGACGGACCATCCCGATCAAAGTCTTGCCACCATCCTGATAAACAGAAATGCGACACGGCAGGACGATGTTCATGCCCATGTCGGCCGTTAGGACAGCGGCGGCTTGTTCGGGATTGCAGACATCGAGAATGTGACAGGCATTGGGCAAATCGATGCCCTTGGTCGCAAGCGTTTCTCTCAGGTCGTAGACGTGGAGCACGCCGTAGCCGTGTTCTTTCACGGCGGATTGAAGATCAGTTACGGCTTGGGCTGGAGTTTTGGCGGATTCAGCAAGGTATTGTGCATTCATGACGGGTTGTGGATTGATTCAGGGACGTGAGGTCCAGGCGAAAAGCAGTCCGATCACACCGCCGTAAATGGCTCCCCGCCACCATGTGGAGGTAAGCGGGCAGGCCCCGGAGTTGCATTGGCCGAAGTAGCCGGTGATGGCACCAATGGAGACGCCGATGAGTAGGGGGATGATCATCCGTGTCATAGCCGGTGTGTGGTCGTGGATAAGAGTGTTAGCCGATCCAATCAGTTTTGACCGTTTGTCCTCGGCCTACGCAGGAACTCGATGAGCTTGGCAACGCCGAAAAGATACAACGCGGGTGGAGCGAGCGCCGAAAGCACGCGGACCTTGGTCATGAGAATTGCCCGCATGGGCAGGAGATGAAGAAAGCAGCCAACGCCGACCGCTATAAGCACTGCTTTTGTCGGTGACTGCCGGATAGAGTTTTCGCAGTTCTGATGTTGCTGACGGATGGTCTGACGCGCCTTTCTCATCAAGTCCCTAACCCCATCATCAATGGACGGACTTTTTGCCAAGGCGGGCGAAGGGCTATTCATGGCCTACCAAAATTTGAGGGTGTTGCCGATCCGACCCATTTGACGAGGCAATGACCCACTGGCTTTTTTTGAGCTCAAGCGGTTTATCCGGTCTATGGCTTTTCCTGCACCATCAAGGGCCGAACCATAACCCTTGTGAGCACCTTGCGAAACTGGTGCCAATGCGCTGAGAACCGCCTCCCGCAAGGCTGCCAAGGGCTCGGCTGCGTATCGCTCGCCAAATGTCGGCTTTTGCCGCGCCGTCGCCAGCGCGTATCCAAGGACCACACCGAAAGTGAGAACCCCGAGGACCATTGGCACGGGGTGCCGGCGCACATAATCCTTGGTGGTTGCCAGGGCATCCTCAGTTTGCCAAGCCGCGGATTGATACATTTCCTTTGCCGTCCTGGTGGCGCGATTGGCCACGTCCCTCACATCGTCGGGAGCCTGCCGGGCGATTTCCCCGGCGGCTTCCGCCGATTGTTTCATGGGTGGCTCCGAGTGGATATCTGATTTCATTGTATCATGAGGCGCTCAAGCCCCGCGGCGAAAACCACCCGTGAGATACAGGATCAGAGCGATCACAAGGATTAGCCCGAGCGCACCGCCGCCAAACAAGGGGCCGCCTAGATAGAATCCGCCACCGCCGAAGAGAAGAAGAAGCACTAGTAAAATAATTATAATATTCATGACTACCAAGCTGACACATCCCGGAGTTGTCACCATGGGGTTGTTCCCTACCGTGCGGTTCACACGGATTCACGGTAACAACGCCGGCCTGTCCCACACAAAATTTTGGCTCCCCAAGAGACCATGACCGGCATTCCGGCCTTTTTCCTTGTGAAACCCCGGGAATGTTCAATATTAAGTCACACGTTAGATTGTGTTTGCCGAAGCAAACCGTCTGAACCCCTGAAAACTCCAACTATGCCTGTTGTCCTTCCTATTTCACGACGTTTTTCCTCTTTCATCGCCATGGGGTTTTTGTGCCTGTCGTGGGGTTCGATCCTGCATTCCCAGACCCTTCCGGCAACACAGGGAACCCTCGATGAAAACTCTAAGCTGGTTTTTTCTTATGAACGCCCCTATCCCGTCCCGGCAGGTCTGACTTATGTGGTCGAAGCAGGCAGTGATCTGATTGGGTGGGATTCCGAGGGACTGGAGGCCATTGGAAATGTCGTGGATGGTTATATGGAAAGTGTTGCGGTCCGTGACTCTGTGATCATTAATTCGAGTAACCCCCGGCGTTTTATGCGGCTCAGGATTCTGCCGGATGCGGTGGCTTCTGTGGCTATTCGTCCCGATGGCTGGACGGCGGATATTACCTACCAGGGTTTTGTGCCCGGGGGAGCTTATGCCCTGGGGCCGGACTCGGCAACCCCCGCCCTGACCTTCACGGTGATATCCCCCGGTTTTGACGCACAGGCCCAGCCAACGACAGTGCAGCGGCAAGTTATTGCGACCGTGCCTCTGCGCAAGCCCTATCCGGACCAATTGGCAAAAACCGAAGTTGCGGTCAATGGAGGAGTGAAGGTCACCGTGGCCTTGTCAGAGAGAATCTACCACAAGGACATCATTGCCGAATGCACGCTCAGGGAGGGACTTTATGCCAACGGGTCCCAACTTTCTCCGGCAGGTCGGGGCTTGGTGAACAATGAGAGCACGCTGCCCTATCCCAAACCTGTGGGGAATTGGTGTGAAATAGCCTATGAACGAGCCAGCGCGGCCACCCATGCCGTTGAGTTTCTCGCTTTTCACCGGCACCCGCAATCAGGACGCCAAGTGGCTTGCGTTGAGTTTGTGGCAACGGATGAAAGCGGGCTGCACTCGACCAGCGTGAAAACGTCAGCGATGGTTGCCAGCAACAAGGCAACCGGCGGCAATCCCGTGGCTGTCTACCGGGCAGAAATTCCTCTGACTTCACTGAATCAGGGGGAGAACATCACGGTCCGGGCCAGGGTTTATCCCTTTCTGGGAGATGCGGCCTCTGTTCTTGACAGTGATCCCTCCGTGGATGGATTTCCGGCACCAAACCCCAATCTGACCAACCTGATTTTCCTGAATGACAAAACCGGTGGTCACGGCACTGTGTATGCCTATGTGAGTCCGACCGGCAACAACACCACGGCGGTGGCGTCGACCACGGCAACCACTGCGGAGGCCTCCCCATTCCTGACGATCCAGGGAGCAGCGGCGGCAATACGCAGCGCTAACTCATCCTCCTTTGGACGTGACAATGTCTCCGGGGGCATCATCCGCCTCACGGAAGGCACGCACGCAGGTTTTGGAGCTGCGCTCAACACGCTCCCCACCGGCAAAACCTGGCTGACCATCGAATCAGCTCCCGGCACCAATCCTCAGAATGTGATTTTCACCACAGGAACCCACAAGCGTCCTCCCACCCTGGTCAAGTTCCGGAATTTGTTGTTTCAACCGTCAGGCACAGGAGCCAATCACATTGTCATCGACGGCGTCGTTGATAACAGCACGATTGGCCCTCCCGAGCTTTTCGGAGCATGGGATAATGTGGAGTTCTCTGGCCTGATCGAAGACCAAGGCCAGATGGTTTACCGGGTGGGCATGCGCTATTTCTTGAACTGCCGCTTCAAAAATCTCAGGACAGCTCTGACGTTCCCCTCCGGAAACACCCGCGCCAACACCCCGCTTCTGGCTGGCTGCACGATGGAAAAATCCTCAACCACCTCGGTCAATTGGGGTCCTCATCTTGCCGTTGGCAATATCTTAAGGGATGGCAACCAGCTGGTGGAGGTCAACTCCGGCGCAACGTCCCCGGTGATCCCACCCGAAGGGTTTGTGATCGCCTTCAATTCCAGCTTCGAGCAAGTTGCATCAAGCGGTTATGGCTCGGGTCATCCCTCCGCGCGGGGTGCTGCCTTTGTTCAAAACCTCTTCGAGCGCATCGGGACCGCATCAGGCACCTCATTCACCGTGGGAGCCGATAGTACGGTGCAGCCGCTGAACAATATTATCGTGCAATACACCACCACCACCGGAGGACGTACGAACTTTCTTTACAATGACATCGGCACAGTAGGGGTGCCCAAAAATGGATTGATTCAGTTCAGCATCCTTTATCAGTTCAATATCAAGACCGACACGTTTACCCATCCGACCTCTGGCCCCAATGGAAACCGAATTGGCAATTGGGAGCCGGTTCATGGCGTCGGGTTTCTAGGAAACATCTACCAATATGCCGCTGCCAACGGCCCCTCATTTCCCTATTACGGTCCGACGTCATGGAATGGCAGCTACACAGGACGCTCGATCCGGATTGCGGTTTCTCCGGGATTTGTGAATGACCAAGGCTTCTCGGCCGGCAATGCAGGAAACGGGGATTATCGCCTCACTGCCGCGTCGGTGGCCCGCGATTCGGTCCCCGCAGGGCTCTCAGCTTTGCCATTCGATTTGGATGGCACCCCGCGACGGAATGATGGCACTGGTGCCATTGGGGCTTATGAGTTTCTGCCGGAATGACAACAAGCCCTTCCATCCTATCACGCGTGCTGCATGACAGGGATCCCGTGCTTGCTGCTGAAGCGGCCAGGCTGATTGGCGATTGGGATTTGCGGGCGTTTGTTCCGGACCTTGTTCAGAACCTCAGAACATCGCGGTTTAACAGCAAGGTCGCCTCCCTCTATTCTTTGGAAAAACTTGCGCCTTCAAAGCCGTTGCTTCTCGAGATCTTTGAAAATCCCAATGTTCCTGACGACTTTTATTGGATTGGTTTCAAGAGTGTGAAAACCGCCGCAGCCATCAGCCTTATGAAAAGCGGCAACCCTGAGGGCCAGGGATGGCTCTCCATGCTGGCAGAGACGTCCGACCCGGTTCTTCTTCGCTGGTTCGCGCCAGCTCTGCTCCGCCTGCCGGATTCCTCTCCGGTCTCCGGGCTGCTCACGCTCGATTCGCTTTGCTCGAAAGTTCCCCGGGATGCAGCGTCCGAACCCAAATACACAGACCCCGGACAGCTCTGCTTTCTGTGTGAAGCCTTGGGACTGATCAAGGACCCTCGTGCTTCGGAGCATTTGGAACACTATGCAAATTTCCACAGCCGCTTCGTTCGGGGCCAGGCTTACCGCTCTTTGTATCAAAGAAATCCAAGCACGGACACCGCCCAAACGATTTGGGATTGGGCGAACCGTCATAACACGGACTATGACATTTTGGTTGCTTCGGCGCTTTCCGGTGATTGGATCAGACTGAAGCAAATCGCTGAAGAGGCCACTTTGGGCTTTGACAGGGCGAGTGCTATTAATGCCCTGCCGGCTTCTGAGGAATCCTTGGAGGTTTTCATCGAAAGTTTGCAGGACAATGAACCCCACGTAAGACAGTGCGCGGTGGAGCGCCTGGGCGGTTTTGACCATGCCGCAGCTTGGGACGCTTTGGGGCTGTTGGCCCGGCAAGAAACCCAGCCCCGTGTGCTGTGTGCCCTTGCATCGGTCTTTGCACACAGAAAGGCGGTCACATGTTAATTCTAGGCACCGATCGCAGAAGCATTTCCCCCCCTTCCATTGAAGGTCTCACGATGGATGGCATGCCCAGACGGCATTCCACGCTGGGGATTCTGGATGAGTTGGAAATCAATCTGTTCCTCCTCCAGGATTCCGGAAAGTCGGTGGCGATCTGTGTGCTCGACAGGCTTTTTGTCAGCCAAGCGGAATTCACAGAATATCAAAACACATTGCAGGAACTGATTCCGGGCGCTGAATTAATCCTCTGCGCCACGCATAGTCATAGTTCCTCACCCATCCCGTTTGGTGAGCCGTCACCCGGGGCAATCTCCCGATGCGAAGCGGCAAGAATGCTGGTCCGGGAAGCCTTTGTTGCCAGTGTGGCAGCTGCCTTGTCAGCAAGGACTGAGGTGGAAGTTGCCTCTGCCAGGATCCCCTTTTTTCCTGCTCCTGGCGGCAACCGTCGCGTCAAACTCGACAACGGTTCTTGCGTGTCTGCGTTTGGGGCGGGGCCGATTCTCCCCCCCGGCCACAAGTTGGCTGGATACGGCGGGCCCGATGCGGAAGCCATTGATGTGCTGGCTTTTCGAAAACCCGGCGGATCTCATCCTGTGGCCCTGATCACCGGTTACTCGTCGCATATCCATTTTTACGAAATCCCGTATTTCACGGGCGAAGCGGCGGGTGCGGCCCGGCTTGCCATAAGGCGTGCTTTGCCCGGTGCTCACCCCCTCTATACCCTCTCTTTCCCCGGAGATGTGGCCCAACAATTGTACGAACCGATGCCCCGGGATGACGAACCGTCCCGCATTCGCTGGCAGCAAGAGAGTGCCGCTGCTTTTGGTGAGTCTTTTGCCGGGGCTATCAGCTCAGAGCTTGGAAATCTCGAATACGCTCCAACAGAAAGCCTGAATTTTGTCCGCCATGAGGAAGCCTCGGGCCGCAATGACGAATTCCTTCTCGTGGAAACACTAAAGATCGGGCCCCACGCTGTGTGTAGTGTTTCCGGTGAGATGTTTGTGGAGTGGGAACGGGTCTTGAGAAAAAACCTTCCGTGTTCCTCCTTGCTCGCCATGGGTTACAACGCGAGTTGGCTTGGTTATGTGGCCACCCCGTTGGCCTTTGAGGAAGGGAGTTACGAAGTCATGCGAGGGCCCTCGGATGTCCTTGATTACCCCACCCCGACCACGCGGGCTAAAAGCTCCACAAGCACAGGTTCTCAGATCATCGAAATCGCAAAAAATCAAATTGCTCATCTCTTTGGATCAACCATCCCGGAATAAACACATGAAAACAAAAATCCTCCTGCCAATTCTGGCCATCCTGACCTCCCAGGCTTTTTCTGCAGAGAAGCTCAAAGAAATCAGCCAACACGGAATCACCTGGACCTTCGATCAGCCTGTCTCTGCCGGACAATTTGTGAACGGCGATTATTGGGTGGTCGGGCCGGTCACAATCACTGCCATTGCCCCCCCCTCGGTCACTGAGGAGGGCCGGACTCTCAATGGCTCAATGATCAACCCGGCAGTTGGTGATCGCCAGGGGTATGACAGCTCGAAATTTGGTCCTGCAGCGTACGACCCCAAATATGAGGACTCGCTGAATGTGGCCGCAAGCATTGCCTCGGGAACTCCGCTCCTTGTGCCGCCAGGGTCCTCCCTCATTTCCACGATCAGCCACAAAGAAGCCGGGAAACGCCCGCAGGTTTCTGATGCTGCCATCCTGACAGTGCTCGAAAACCCTGCGCCCGAAGGATCGTTCCGACCTCCCCAAACCGGATCGGATAAATCCCCCCAATGGAATATCAGCCAGATCGATTGGTCCAAACTCAAGGCCCTTCCTGCCCCCACCGAGACCCCGGCCATGGACAAAGTGGCTTCAAAATTGGAGCGCCCCTGGATTGTTCAAAACCCGAATTGGACGGGTGGTTTTATTCATCCCGATAAGAATCAACCGCCTTATGGCCGCGACATTTCTTTGGCCCTCTCGGATGCGCTGCTCATGGCAAACCTGAACTTTCCAAAAGAAGAAAAACAAGACCTCGTTATTCGGCTGGTCCAATACGGAATCGACGTTTACGGGGCGGCAAGAGACGGAGCGATCTGGGTGGGTTATGGCGGTCACAACCAGGGACGGAAAATGCCCTTGATTTTTGCGGGTTTGCTTCTTGGAGACAAGGACATGCTTGCCTACGCGGATGCCAACACGCACTTCATTTTTCAAGAAGACCAGCAGACGTGGATCATAGAAAAGGATGATGTTGGCAGAACCCTCCACACAAAAGACAATCGCAAGCGGGAACTCTATCTTAAGGAGGACGTCGGTGTGGCCGAATGGGGCGAACAACACTCACGCCAGCCCGAGCGCGATGGACGCAATTGGGACGCCCCCTACCGCAGAAATGTCGGGAGCTCCGCCATCGGCCATGCCCTCACGGCCAGACTCATGGGCGCAGAGACTCTTTGGAACTGGAAACCGTTCTTTGCGTATATGGACCGCTATTGGGAGCTGGAACAGGACATCAGCACTGGAACGGATGCCATCAAACCATTCCATCGGGCCATGTGGGCCGCTTACGGGACGGCCCCGGCGAAGCCCTGACACAAAAAAATGGAGGCGCCAAGGGACGGGACTGTGATAATTTTGATCCAGCATGCATATTTTCCGTGTTGAGCAGCACCTAGTCTCAAATCCCCTCCCGGATGTTAAAACGGAGGTCTTTCGTCAGCTTGATAGTTTAGGAATAAAACCTCCCCAAGGCCGTGTCGCTATAACAGCCGGCAGCCGGGGGATCTCCAACATACTCCCCATCACCAAAGCGGCCGGAGACTGGCTGCGCGCCAACGGGGCCGACCCTTTCCTTGTGCCCTGCATGGGCTCCCACAATGGCGCCACAGCGGAGGGACAACGCGAGATGATCGAATCCCTCGGGCTCACCGAAGAAGCAACAGGCATGGACATCGTTTCCAGCATGGACGTCGTCAAAGTCGGCACAGTCTCCTCCGGGGATGTTTGGATGGACCGGAATTGCTTTGAGTCCGCAGGCGTTCTTGTCCTGAACCGCATCAAACTTCACACCTGCTTTGCAGGACCCGTCCAAAGCGGTTTAACAAAGATGATGGTGGTCGGCATGGGGAAAATCCAATCGGCAGCCACCTTTCACTCGACGCCGACCCCGCTCATGAAGCACATGCTCATGGAAATGGGTGCTCTGTTGGTGGGGTCAGGCAAAATTTTTGCGGGCCTCGCGATCCTTGAGGATGGGTTCGACCAAACGGCAGAACTTCATGCCGTCGCGGCAGCGGAAATTTTGGAAAAAGAAGCAGCTCTCCTCGAACGGCACCGTCATTATTTTCCAGCACTTCCCTGCGATGCCATCAAGGTGCTTGTTGTGGATGAGATTGGAAAAACATTTAGCGGAACCGGCATGGACACAAACGTCATTGGCCGAAGGGGGGTGAATGGTCATGAAGACCTCACGCGCCCGCGGATTGACGTCATCGCCGCGCTCACCCTCGCGGAGGCCTCCCATGGCAACGCGATCGGAATCGGAAATGCCGACTTCACCACCAGAAGACTCCGCGATGCCATGGATGAAGGAAAAACATTCCTCAACGCGTTCACCACCGGGGATATGCGCCGCATGGCCATCCCTTGCACATTGGAAAATGACGAGGCCCTGGTCGCAAGGCTTGTTGAGAGATACGGGGAGAAGGGGTGGATGCTGATACCCAACACCCTCCACCTGGAAACGCTCTACTGCTCACAAGACCTCGCAGAGGAATTGAGAACCCATCCGGGGTGTAAGGTTTCAACGACCGCAGAAACCCTCCAGTTTAAGGAGGGGCGGCTGACGCTTTTTTCAAACAGGGCCGGTCACTGAACCGGCACAATCGCTCAGGCGCGTTTGCCACCCGGAGCGGGCTTCGGTTTTTCCTGTTTGGGTTTTTTGACTTCTTTGCGTTTGCTGTTGTTGCCTTTTCCCATAATGCATCAAGCCTCTCAGTCGCCATGCTCCAAGTCAAGGCCGCGACCCGCTTTTTACTTCTGAGGGGAGCCCATCACATTCACCACGATCTCGCGCCGATGCGGGGCTCTTCGATGCTCAAACAAAAAGATGCCCTGCCACGTCCCCAGCATTAACCTCCCGCTGCCAATGGGAATCACTTCACTGGTCCGGGTCAACACCATCCGGATATGCGAGGTCATGTCATCGGCTCCCTCCAACGTGTGCACATAACCCGCCGAGTCTTCAGGAACAAGCCGCTCAAAGAACGTAAGAAGGTCCTGCGCCGCCGAAGGATCCGCATTTTCAAAGATGATCAGGCTGGCGCTGGTATGACGGATAAAAACCGTGGCCGTTCCGTCAGCGACGCCACTCGAAGCCACACACTTTGCAACCTCCGTCGTGATTTCCGTGAGGCCTTTGCCCCGCGTCGGGACAGTGAAGGAGTGGGTGAGGGAGATCATGACATGATGTGGGCGGGAAGGACTCTCCCCCTCGCATCAAAACAAACGCCTTCGGCCTCCAGGAGTCTGCGCTTGCGTTCCAACGCTTGGCCGCCGGTCTGGCCAAAAAAACCTCCCAGCGAGCGATCGGTGGCAATCACGCGATGACAGGGAACCTCAGGCGCAAAGGGGTTTTTCCGCAAGGCCTGTCCCACGGCACGAGGCGAACCGCAACCAATCCTGGCCGCCACCATCGCGTAGGTTGCTACCATGGACCGTGGCACTTGCCGAACGGTCTCATAAACTTTGTTTTGGAAAACGGATGGATGGGACTTTGTCATGCGAAGTTGCGGTCTTGAAATATCAGCTTAGAGTAAACTTTGAAATTATGAAACCTACCATCGCATTTCAGAATTATTCCCGCCGCGAGAGTCTGGGCCTCAGCCTGGGCGCTCTTGCCATTGCCATCTTCGGCCCCACCTTTTCTCTTCGAGCGCAGAGTCCGCCGATCCCGGCAGCTCCTCCGGCTCCCGACGGCCCGTTCACTCTTCCTCCCCTGCCCTATGACTATGCGGCTTTGGAGCCCAATATTGATGCCGAGACCATGAAAATCCATCATGACAAGCATCACAAAGCCTATATTGACAACGCGAACCGATTGCTCGCCAAACTTCCGGATCTCGCAAAACTTTCGCACGAAGAAGTTATTCTCCAACTCGATAAAGCCCCGGAAGACGTTCGGGCCGGCCTCCTGAACAATGTCGGCGGCCATATCAACCACTCGTTTTTTTGGCTGTTGCTTGCTCCGAAAGCTGGAGGACCACCTCAAGGAGCCATCGCAGAGGCCATCACCAAATCCTTTGGCTCTTTCGAGGAATTCCAAAAGTTGTTTAATGATGCCGCGATGAAACGGTTTGGCAGCGGCTGGGCCTGGCTTGTCAAAAACAAGGACGGCTCTCTTTCTATTACCTCCACCCCGAATCAAGACCCGCCGGTTCTCAAAGGCCAAGTCCCGCTACTCGGACTCGATGTCTGGGAACACGCCTACTACCTCAAATACCAAAACCGGCGTGCGGAATATGTGGTCAATTGGTGGAACCTCATCAACTGGGACTTCGTGAACAAACAGTTCGCAAAGACCGCTTGATCGCGGGTGGCCACGAGCCACCGATTCTGCGGAAATCATGAGCCTTCAGGGGTCAGGGATTCCCTGACCCCTTAGCGCGGGTTTAACCCCATGGCATGCCGATGCATTCTGGCGTACTGATGATTCACATCACTTTACCCGGGAACGCCGCATGAAAACCATCTATCACCAAACCAACGAATCCATAGGCATCATCAGAACGGCAGGCCCAAAGCTTCCGGCCGGAAGCATCTCACTCCTGGAAAAAAGTGGTGCCGCGGGACAGGATACAATCTCCAGCCCTTTCGCAACCGGAAGGGCCATCCCTGCATACATTTCGGGGCGGGCTTATGATGTTTCAAAACTGGTGAATCACCTCATCCAAAGCCTGTCTGATCAGGTTTTGACAATTGGTCTGAGCGTTGGGGCAATCTTTGCGTATCTGCTCGCCCTCCAATTTTTGCGCATGACAGCGGAATGACTGGCACGTTGCGGCAATCCCGGAAAAGGACCCCATGATTTCAAAAGTCGGAACCCTCACCCTCTCCGGGCTTGAGGAGCTGGGGAACATGGTCGGCATGGTGCAAGGAACGTTCTCCGAAATTTTCGAACGCGTCAGTAAAGGACGCGCTCCTTTTCGCATCGAACAGGTGCAGTTTCAAGGTCACCGTGCCGGTGTGGGTTCGGTTCCCATGGTTATTCTCCTCTCTTTGTTTGTGGGACTCACCATGGCATTGCTGACCGGCTACCAACTCAGGCTCTTTGGCATGGTGACGCTCGTGCCAGCCGTGGTTTCTGTTTCTTTCACCCGTGAGATGGGCCCTTTGTTCACCGGCATCGTGCTCGCCTCACGCATCGGTGCCGCTTACACAGCCGAACTGGGAGCGATGACGGCTGGAGGAGAGGTCAGGGCCATTGAAGGTATGGGAATAGGTGCCCGCCGGTTTTTGGTAGCCCCCCGATTTCTTGCCATCTTTTTACTAACCCCCTGTCTTGCTGTGATCTCAATCCTTTCTGGAATTTTCGGGGCGGCACTGATTTCGGAGCTTCTCCTTGACCTCAGCTACGGCTTTTTCTTCGACCAGGTGATGACAAATCTCCTGATCCGGGATGTTGTCTCCGGAATCGCAAAAAGCTTCATCTTCGGGGCCATTATTGGAGCGATCGCCTGTTACAAGGGTCTTGCGGTCAAAGGCGGGGCCATGGGAGTCGGCACGGCCACGACCTCAAGCGTCGTCACAGCCATCAGCACGGTGATTGTGGTCGACTCCCTTTTTAATATTTTCATTCTGACTTTTTTCCCATGACAGCTGAGGGAAAAAATCTGGTGGAGATGAAGGGCGTGAAGCTCACCCTTTCTGAAAAAGTGATCCTGAAGGACGTGAGCTTTTCTCTTCCGAAAGAGGAAGTGCTTGTGATCATGGGCTTGAGTGGATGCGGCAAAAGCACACTTTTGGGGATTTTGATGGGGCTACTGACGCCAGACTCAGGGACCGTCCACTTCAAAGACGAGGACCTCACAAAGCTGTCCAGGCAGAAATTGAATGTGGCCCGAACGCACATCGGAATGGTCTTTCAAAACGGTGCACTGATCAGTTCCCTGACGGTGGCTGAAAACGTGGCGCTCCCGCTGGAAGAACTCACCAAAAAACCAGCCTCCGAAATTGCAGAGATCGTCGCACAGAAATTAAAGCTTGTGGATTTGGAAGATGCCGCCGGGAAGCTTCCGTCAGAGCTCAGTGGCGGCATGCAGAAACGGGCCGGCCTGGCGCGGGCTTTGGCTTTGGAACCGGAGTTGGTCCTTTTTGACGAACCTTCCGCAGGTCTGGATCCTATCAACAGCAAACTCATTGATGAACTCATCCTCAAACTCAGAGACGAAGAAAAGGTGACCTCCATCGTCGTCACCCATGAAATGGAAAGCGCATTCACCCTGGCGACACAGATGGCTTTCCTTCATGAGGGAAAAATCCTTTTGCAAGGAACCCCCGATGAATTTCGAAACTCGAAAGACCCAACCATCCACGACTTTCTCTCATCATTCAAAGTCACTGACACCTGAAAATTATGCAAACATCCAAACATGCCCTAACAACCGGACTTTTGGTTCTGGGCACCCTCGGCGTTCTGATTGCCGTCCTGGTGGTCATAGGAATGCCCGGAGTGATCAACAAGCTCCACACGTTTCAGATTTCCTATGACAATGCCAAGGGCATCCGCCCCGGCGCGCCTGTCCTTCTGGCGGGACGGGAGATTGGCAAGGTCACGCAGCTTGAATCCCCGGTTCCCATGGACAAGCGCCCGAAAGGCCGCGAAAACTACGAAGTCCTCATCACCGTGCAGGTATCAGCCGAGGCTCAGGTGTATGACAAAGTCGTGGCCCGCCTTGGACAACAAGGCCTCATGGGCCAACAAGTCATTGACTTTGTTCAGGGCGATGAAGCCAGCGGATTGGCTGAAGATGGCAAAGGATTTATTGGTGAGCGCATCCCGGAGATCTCTGAGGCCCTCAATGACCATATGGTTCGCCTGACAGGACCGGAGTCCGATCTGGCCGCCACAATCAAAGGCTCCAAAGACTTCATGCAGACGCTGAATGACTCAAACATCCAGGGCATCATGAAAAACACCGAGGAGTTCACCTCGACAATTAAAAACGAACCCTGGCGCGTCCTGTGGCCAAGCAAGAAGCCCCCCTCTGAGGAGGAAATTCCTGAACCGAAAGAGGAAGACGAGAGAAAAGCCCCGGAGAAAAAATCCGCTGAAAAAAAATCCAGGCCGCAGTTTATTCCAGTGCCGAAGAATCGCTAAGAATACGCAGCAGGAACAGAACGATTCCAATCAGGATTGTGCTTCCCATCAGAAGCGCGACCCGGCCACGCAACTGCCTCTCTCCAACCCCCCATGCGAGGGCCAGCTTCACCACGGAATTTGCCACGGCAGCCAGCACAATGCAGGCACCCGCAAAAGCGATGGCAACATCTCCGGTTTTGAAAAGGTTGGACAGCGAAAGAGCTATGGCATCCAGATCCGTCAAACCGGAGATAAAACTCGCAACCAGAATTCCGGCCTGCCCGAAATGCACACTGGCTGCCTTCACCGCAAAAACCACGAGGGCATAGATCGCAGCAAACTGGATGGCCACCTTCAGACTCAGAGGATTCCGGTAAGACCCCGGGTTCGCAGATTGTTGATGCGGACGGAAAAAATACCAGGCTGCATAAATCAAGCCCGGCAAGCTCATCGCGGCCATGTCCGGGATCAGATTGATTGCCAGGGGCGGACTGACAACAAGAACCAGGGCGTTGATCCGCCAAAGCATCACCGTACAGGCCAAAACAATTGCCAGGGCACAATCCTGAGCCAGGTGGGGCTGATCACGGCTCAACCGGCTCATGCTGAGCGTGGTGGCCGTGCTGGAAGCCAGGCCACCAGCCAGGCCTGTTAACATGATCCCCAGGGACTGCCCCAAAGCCCGCACGGCCACATAGCCGGCAAACCCCAAACCCGAGACAATCACCACCATGAGCCAGATGGAGCGGGGATTAAATGCGTCATAAGGACCAAAGGTTTTGTCCGGAACCAAGGGAAGGATCACCCCGCTGACCGCCAGAAACTGAAGGGCCATGCGAACATCATCCTTCGTAAATTTTTTGGAAAATTCATGGATCGCTGACTTGCCCGCCAAAAGGATGAGAACCATGACCGTGATCATCACCGAGATTTTCCACTCTTTTGAATAGGCCAGCCCGCCAACCAGATAAACCATGGCCGCACTCGCCGCGGTCGTGAGGCCGGAGCCGGGTTTGTCCTTTCGCTGGGAATAGATATAGGCCGCCATCCACACCGACAGCGTGAGCAGACCGGCCGCAAACGTGAGCGGGTGCAACTGCTGCGAGAAATGCGCACAAAGCGTGCCCAGCAAAGCCATCAAACAAAAGGTTCTCGCCCCGGCCGGGACCCGGGCTTCGGGATCACGCACCTGCTCATCCCACTGCCGCTCCAGCCCAACCAGGGCTCCAAGAGAGCCACTCACAATCAAGGCTTTGAAAAGTTCATTCAATGCAGGGAGGGTTTTTCTGAAAATATCACGTCATCCCGCCCAATGCACGCTTCAAGCCTCAAGGGAGGCGTTTTGCGCGTGCGCCAGCTTCCCCCAATCGGTAGGGCGTGTCAGTCCCTTGACCGCCGACTTTTCTCTTCTCATGCGATGGACGCCGATCAGTTGATTCGCGCCGTCCCCGGCGTCTCACCCGAAGGGCTGCCTTCGGCAGGCTGTCTCCCTTCGGTCGGCTCTACCATTTGTAGGCGCTCCGCGCGTGCGTCAGCTTGTTCCTCCCAAGGTAGGGCGCGTCAGTCCCTTGACCGCCGACTTATTTCTTCTCATGCAACGGACGGCGAGGGACCGCCTTCCCTACCATCCCAAGACGCTTCGCGCGTGCGCCAGCTCCTCCCAATCGGTAGGGCGCGTCAGTCCCTTGACCGCCGACTTTTTTCTTCTCTTGCAACGGACGGCGAGGGACCGCCTTCCCTACCATCCCAAGACGCTTCGCGCGTGCGCCAGCTCCTCCCAATCGGTAGGGCGCGTCAGTCCC
>JBGSPC010000217.1:0-10715 GCA_041738805.1 Terrimicrobiaceae bacterium
TTTACCACAAATGCAAAGAATGGCGCGGGAGGTGCCGACGGGATGAATGCCTTATTGGATCTGATGGTGGCCCGTGCCAACTCGGTTTTTATCAACAGCGAAATCGGAGCGCGTGTTCGCATGGTCAAAAGCCAGGAGATAACCTACACGGAGGTCAACAACACGAGCGATCTCAATGCCATCAGAAATGGCTCAATCCCGTTTTCAGGCATTGCAGCTCTGCGAACCTCCTCTGGAGCGGACTTGGTCGCACTCATCAATAATGGAACCGGAGGGCTCGCATATCTTTACACTGGCAATTCCAACGCGGGCTTTTCGGTCTCAGGCCAGGCCGGCTCGGAATCCGTATTTGTTCACGAGATCGGTCACAACTTTGGTTGTCGCCATGACCGCGAGAATCCCGCAGGCGGAGCTCCACTTTACCCTTACGCCTATGGCTGGCGGTTTACTGCCGCAAATGGTATACAATTCCGCTCGGTCATGGCCTACAACCCCGGCGAAGGCGTGCCCTATTTTTCAAATCCCGATGTGACCTACATGGGCGTTCCAACCGGTGTCCCCATCGGGCAGACAAACCAGAGCCACAATGCACAGGTGATCCGCAACACACTGGCAGCCGTCGCCGCATTTCGCAGCCCCTCCGGGAACGTCCCCCCCACGGTGACGCTCACTGCTCCTGCTCATGACTCGGAAGTTATGGCATTGGATGCGGTCCCACTCTCCGCCTCGGCGTCGGATTCTGATGGCACCATTTCTGAAGTCCGCTTCTACCGCCTCAAAAGCGATGCCGTTTACGACTTTTCTAATTATGCCTCCACCTCGCTGGCCACAGACACAGGTAGTCCCTATGCCCACACGGAACTGGCGGTGCCAGCCGGATTCTGGACGTATGCCGCCGTGGCAAGAGACAATGCCGGCGCTTTCAGCGCAAACACGGTCAGCATTTCGGTTCTTCCTCACTACGTGTATTCAACACTTCCCATCCCCTCAGGAAAAACACATGTCACCCCCAGGGCCATCAATGAAGCCGGGACAGTTGTTGGGTTTGCTCATAACAACAACGAGAGCGAAAATACCACGAAAGCGGCTTCGTGGACGGGAGGAGTGCTTACCTCATTGAACCCCCTCGCAGGTGATGTTGGCGCGAAGGCGCTCGCCATTTCAAACACGGGTGTGATTTACGGCAGTTCGATCAGCAGCTTGGGAGTCAAGCGGGCTGTGCGGTGGCAGGGAAGCGTCAATCCCACGGATCTTTCGACATCAATTTCAGGCTTCCTTGCCGAAGAGGCGACTGGAGTTGATGAGCTGGGACGAGTTTTCCTAGCAAGATCAAACACCACGTCTCGACGGTTCAATAACCCAGGCTCCACCTCCTTGATCCAAAACCAGCGCGTGGCCGGAGCATCGAACACAGGTCTTAACGCGACTGGGATGGATTACGAGTTTGGTCCAGAGGCATGGCGAGCTCTGCGTTGGTTGAATGGAACAGGAACTCAACTCTTGCCGCTATCCGGTTTCTTCAGCAGTTATGGTTTTGGTATCAACAGACCTGGCACCGTTGTCGGTCTCTCAAGCCCCGCATTCGGCTGGAGTACAACAACCAGCCGCCCCACCGTGTGGATGACAGGCTCGACCACTCCCACGGACCTTGGAGGTTTGGGGGGATCCGTGGGGCTTGCTTACGCTGTGAACGATCAGAATCAAGTGGTTGGACGAACCACAAACTCGAGTGGAGAAGGGCTCGCGTTTCTTTGGCGGGGGAGCGGGAGTTTGTTGGACCTTAACAAAGTGTCCATGATCCCTGACGGGGTGATCCGCGATGCCCGGGTGATCAACAACCGTGGTCAGATCGCAGGCACTGGATTTGTCGGTGCCAATCAAATCGGATTTTTCCTCAATCCCCTTCCGGGGCTGCGTCACGACCACTGGTTGGCCACTCATTTCACGCCTGCGGAAATTGATGCGGGGGTGCTCACCGGTGACCTTGTGGATGCGGACAATGACGGGCTGTCGAACCTCTTGGAGCGGGCCCTTGGCATGAATCCCCGCATTGCGTTCCAAGCCGCAAGCACTGCCACACCAACATCCGAAGTGAGAGCGGACAACCGCCTCTACTTCAGTTACCGGAGATTGCGACCACCCCGCGACGTGAACTACGTCCCGAAGTTCTCCACCACTCTCCAAGCTGAGAGTTGGAATCCTTCTCTGCTTGAAGTTTTCAGCGTGGAAACCATTGATTCCGAATTTCAGCAAGTCACTGTCCGAACGATTGCTCCCCTCCCCGCTGGTGAGCGGGCGTTCATTCGTTTGGATGTCGGCCGGTAAAGCGGGTCACGCCAGGTCGTGCGATTCATCGCTATGCCAGCTTTTGTGGCTCGGCAGAGCAAAGCGAGAGTAAGGAAATCCGGCCCGCGCCCGCGCGGATTGCGACATTTTTTTGTCTGCGACATGCATTCGCACAGGAATGATGATAGGTTGCCGCCGTTTCTGAAAAAACCATGTGGATCGTCCTTTTTGCTCTTCGCTACAAATACTCCATTGCCGTCCTGGCAATTCTGATCCTGCTCTTTGGGGCGATGTCGGCAAAGCGCATGTCCACAGACATCCTGCCACAAGTGGACAGTCCTGAGATCACCCTGGTTTGGACATACACCGGTCTGAATGCCGCAGAGATGGCGTCAAAGATGACGTCCTTCTCCGAGATCGCGATCTTGAACAATGTGGACGATCTGATTGAGGTCCGCTCCGAAACTTCGAATGGCGTGGCTTTGGTGAAACTGCTTCTCCAGCCCTACGTGGACATGAACACCGCGCTGTCTCAAGTGACCGGTGTGTCGCAGACCATTCTTCGACGCATGCCTCAGGGCACCACCCCTCCGCTGATTGTGCGGACCAGTCCATCCAGTGTGCCCATTGTTCAGTTGGTCATTTCTTCAGACACCCTTTCAAGCGGCCAACTCTTTGATTATGCCCGACTGACACTGCGGGGCCAGCTTCAGAGTGTCCCGGGCATGCGGATTTCCCTGCCGTATGGAGGAGCGTCTCGACAGGTGATGATCGATCTTGATCCTGACGCCCTACACGCCTTTGGAATGTCAGCATCCGATGTCAGCGCCGTTGTCAGCCAACAAAACCTGACGCTTCCCTCCGGCACTCTTCGTGAGGGCGACCGGGAGATGCCGGTCGAGATTAACGCCAGTCCGGAAACTGTCAGCGCATTCCTTGATATCCCCCTGCGATCTGTGGATGGGCGGACGGTTCTTTTGCGCGACGTGGCCAACGTCCGTGATGGGGAAGCCGTTTCAACAAACATTGCGCGGCTCGACGGACAAAATGCCGTCATGATTTCTATTCTGAAGCTGGGCAATGCCTCCACCGTGGACATCATTGATGGCATTCTGGAGCGCCTGCCCGAGATCCGTTCCTCGGCTCCGAAAGGCATGCACATCGAACCGATCTTTGATCAGTCCATTTTTGTGAGGGCGGCGGTGAAAGGTGTGGAGCACGAAATACTTCTGGTGGGAGCGCTGGTGGCCGGCGTGGTGCTTCTGTTTCTCGGGTCATGGCGGTCCACACTGATTGTTCTCACGTCCATTCCCCTGGCTCTGCTGTGTTCGATCATCGGGTTGAATCTTGTGGGGGCAACATTTAACCTGATGACGCTGGGAGGGTTGGCCCTTGCCATCGGGATTCTGGTGGATAACTCGCTTGTCGAAATTGAAAACATCAAACGCCACATCGCGATGGGCAAGGATGTGCGGACATCGATTCTGGACGGGGCGAATGAGGTCGCGTTCCCGGAGTTCGTTTCCACAATCTCGATCTGTATTGTTTTCCTTCCGATTTTCCTGCTCACAGGAACGGCCGCCGATGTTTTTCGTCCGCTGGCTCTCGCCGTCGTGTTTGCCATGCTGGCCAGTTACCTGCTTGCCAGAACGCTGGTGCCAACCCTGGCCTCCATCATTCTTCCGTCAGAGATTCGGGCAGAAACAAAAAAACACGGCCAACCACCGAAAGGACTCGCGCTCATTCACCATGTCATTGAGGGCGGTCTGGATCGCCTGATGCAGAAGCAACGCGGCCTCCTGAATTTTCTCCTTCACCGAAAAACTCTGATCCTGATCCCCGTTGCTGTCGCAGTGAGCCTTGGAATCTTTGCTGTGTGGAAATCCGGGCGCGAGTTTTTTCCAAAAACCGACGCCGGGCTCATCCGCCTGTTCGTTCGCATCCCAAGTGGCACACGGGTTGAAGAGACCGCGCGGGTGGTGGCAGATTTGCAGCGGGAAATCCGCAACGTCATTCCCGCGGAGGAATTACAATTTATTGTGGAGAACATCGGGACCCCGAATCCCATCAACCTCGCGTGGGTTCCAACGGCCGCCATCAGCTCGGCCGATGCGGAAATCCTTATTCAATTGCACGGAAACCATCAGCCGAGTGCCGGATACGAAGCCAAGATCCGCGAGGCTTTGAAGGAAAACTTTCCCGGCATTCAATCCTTCTTTCAGCCTGCGGATGCCACCAGTCAGACTCTGTCATCGGGGGCCCCCACATCTTTTGAGGTGCGCCTTGTGGGTCGGGACCGCCAGGGAAATCTTGCGGTTGCCAAAGAATTAAAAAAACGGTTTTCAGAAATTCCCGGTGCCGTTGATGTCACCCTGCGCGAGGTGCTGGATCAGCCCGGTTATGCCATCCAGGTGGATCGCGTGCGGGCCGCGACGTTCGGCATCACTCAACAAGACGCTTCGAGATCCATTCTCGCCACACTGGGCAGCGGTGGCACGGTGAGTCCAAACTATTGGTCGGATCCCGGCACGGGGTCTTCTTACGATGTGCAAGTCATCGCCCCCCCGAGCACTCTGGATTCGGTTGATGACTTGCTGAACCTCATCGTACGCCCCTCCACGGGCCTCTCCTCAGGCGTTCCCCTCCGGTCTTTTGCCACAGTGTCGGAAAAGCGTTCCCCGGCCAGTGTGACACGCACGATGCTGCAACCCACGTTCACGGTGGTCGGCAATGCCTCTGGGCGGGATCTGGGAGGTGTCGCCGTCGATCTGGAAAAAATCTTAGGAGATCTGCGATCTCAACTGAGACCTGGCAATCGGATCACGCTCGCCGGACAGGCGGCCTTGATGCGATCCTCTTACGCGGAATTGATCGGGGGCCTGGGTCTCGCTGCCGTGCTGGTCTTTCTGGTGATGGTGGTTAACTTTCAATCCTGGACACTCCCCTTTGTGGCCATCAGCGGGCTGCCCGTTGCCATTTCAGGCGCCTTGTTTTC
This sequence comes from Terrimicrobiaceae bacterium, assembly GCA_041738805.1. GTDB lineage: Bacteria > Verrucomicrobiota > Verrucomicrobiia > Chthoniobacterales > Terrimicrobiaceae > JAJTZA01. The sequence continues at coordinate 5,282 of JBGSPC010000217.1, forward strand.
GCTGTGGGCTCTGGGCACCCCGCTAAGTGTGCCGGCCTTGATGGGCATTATCATGGTTGTTGGTGTTTCCACTGCCAACAGCGTGCTCGTGACCACGTTTGCGAAAAACCGGACCGATGCAGGAGTCCCCGCATTCGATGCGGCAATCGAGGCGGCCACCACGCGGTTGAGGCCGGTTTTGATGACGGCGCTGGCCATGATCCTTGGCGTGATCCCGATGGCGATCGGTCACGCGGAGGGCGGAGAACAAAACGCCCCGCTTGGCAGGGCGGTCATTGGCGGGTTGCTCTTCGGAACAGTCGCATCGCTCTTTTTGGTGCCTTTGGTTTTTGCAGCCGTCCGCAAACGCTTTGATCCACATCCCTCCCCTTCAAAAAAATCCCCTGTCAGGCAGGAAACAGAAACCCTTGTCCCACACCGCGTATGAAATCACCGATCCTTCTTCTTTTTCTTTTGACCCTGACGGCATTCGCCCAAGACCCGCCAACTGTCAGCACAGTGTTCCCGAAAAAGGCGACCCAGACTTTTAAGTATGAAGTGCCGGGTCGCACGGAACCCCTGGAATCCGCGACGATTTATACGCGAGCCACCGGCATTATTAGTGAGCGGAAGTTCGATATTGGTGCCGCGGTGAAATCCGGCGATGTGTTGGCCATCGTCTCGGCACCGGAAATTGACCGTGGGGTCGAGGCGGCAATCGCCAACGTGGAGCAGGCCAGGGCGCGTGCGAGCAATGCCCTCAGTCTCTCGGAGCGGTCCTCCCAATTACGCAAGTCCAATGTGGTTTCCGAGGAGGAAACCGAGCAGCGTCGCACAGCAGCCATGGAGGCCGCGGCCGGCGTTCGCGTCGCGGAGGCAGAATTGGCAAGGCTGAAGGAACAGCAGCAGTTCGCGACAGTGGTGGCGCCTTTTGATGGGGTGATTTCCGCCAGGAACTTTGATCGTGGCGATCTGGCACGCGGGGACGCGGCCTCGGCAGATGGCTGGCTTTACCACCTTGACCGTTTGGATATCCTCAGGTTTGTGATCAATGCCACCCCTGACCTTGCGCTCCGCCTGCCTCAGGAGTCGGATATCGTCGTGCGGTTTGGTGAGTTTCCCGGCCAGACATTTCCAGCCCGCGTCGCTCACGCAAGCCGGGTTTTTAACTCCACATCCGGCACCATGCGGATCGAACTCCTGCTCGAAAACAAAGCACTTCTGCTGCCCGCCGGTCTGACCGGTTCGGCCTCCTTCGAGCTTCTCCCTCAGCCTGACACCTATGTGGTTCCCACAAACGCCCTCGTGAGCCGCAACGGAAAATCCATGGTTGCCTCCGTTCATGACGGAAAAGTCCGCTTCCTTGAGGTGACACCAGGAAAAAACACCGGCGCAGAATTAGAAATCACCTCCAGCCAACTCTCCGGGGAAACTCCCGTGATCATCAATCCCAACGCGATGCTTCGAGAGGACGAAACTGTCTCGCAGTCCCCGCGAACCGCAGCCAAGTAACTGTCCACTCAGAATCTGATTGGCCGGCAACATTTCCTGAGCTTGATTTTCAATCAAGAAATGTTCATGGTCACCGGATGATCAAACGTTCGATTCGATTGTGTTCCCCCATTGTTGTTTCCCTCCTTTCTGCGCTGTCTCTTTCAGCAGCGACGTATCACGTGGACTTTGTCGGCGGCAATGACACGGCAGACGGGCTCTCGCCGAAGACGGCCTGGAAGCACTCACCCGGCGATCCGAATGCCACGGACAAGCCTCAGTCGGCCGCACTAATGCCGGGCGACACGATCCTTTTCAAAGGGGGTGTGACCTACCACGGCTCGATCAAACTGGCCACGTCCGGCGCTCCCGACAAACCGATCACCCTGGATGGCAACACGGCAGGAACCTTCGGTGAGGGGCGCGCCATCATTGACGGAGGCAAGGTGATTGATCAATGGAAGCGCTGCCAATCGGCGGGGGAAGCCCAGGGCAATCCGCGTTGGAAAGACCTTTTTTATGCGGATCTTGATCTCGATATCTCCGCAAATTTCAACCATGGTGAGGTCGTGCTGCACCGTCAGGTGCCTCCTGACAAACAGGCTCCGTGGCAACGGGTGATCCTTTATGATGGGGCCAGCCGCCTTCTTCCCATTGCACAGAGTCCAAAACCATCCGACTCATTCTACCCCGATATCCCGGGCGATTTTCTCGTTTCGACTTCGCGGATCGCGACAGTGGAAGGTGAGGCCATGAGTTCTTTCGTGGATGACAAGAATCTGACGGGCAAGACAGCGGACTATTATGACGGAATGTTTGTGGGATTACACGGAGGCAACAACCACGTGTATTTTGCTGCGGTCCAGAAATATGATCCCGCCAATCACCAACTGTTTTTTGCTCCGTTCAAAGCAACAACCTACCCGGAAACACGGTTTGCCTTCTATAACTCGGTCCGATTGATCGACCTCCCGGGCGAGTGGGCGATTCTTCCGTCCCAAGCGGGCAAGACGCGGGTTTATTTGTTGCCGGACCGGCTGGAAAATGACCAGCCCGTCAATATCGGCTTTCCAGTTTTCGAAACCGGGATCGCCGTGGATGGAGGTGCCTCCCACCTTCGCATCCAAGGATTCCTGATCCAGCGTTTTGCAGGCGGTGCCGGCGGCGTGTCGGTGACCCGCAACAATCCACGCGCCACCAATATCACCGTCGCAAACAACGAGATTCGATTTGTGAGCGGTCATGCAGGTGTCGGCCTGAACTTTTGCGATAACGTCACTGTTGAAAATTGCTACATCCATCATTGCCCGGGTTGGACCACGGCGATCTTCATCAGCCGTGTGAATGACTTCGCTGTCACCAAATGTCGCCTCGACAAAAACTCCGGCAGCGGGATCCGTCATTATGAGGCCAAACGCGGCAAAATTCATGACAATGCCATCCTCAACCACTACGGCATGCACTCCAGCACCATCAATGTGTATGAGGGCTGCGAGGATCTCGCCATTGAGCGCAACTACATGCACAATGTCATTGCGATCAACAGGAACGCCGAGAACATCGCCATCCGGCAAAATGTCTTGGATGGCCAGGGCAAGTCCGCGGTGAACATTGCCCTTTGGAACTCCGGCAAAACAGGCGGCACATCAATCAACAATGTCCTGATTGAAAAAAATACCCTCATCAATGCCTCTCTCACTGCCAACCATGCCTCATCGGTCTTTGCTCAGACGGGCAAAAATGTGAGTCCTCCCGAGGGAATTGTGATCAAAAACAATGTGCTTGATCGATTGAGACCTCCCCTGGCTGCCACCATCGAGAATAATATCTTCATGCGGGAGACGGAGACCAGTGTTGCCGGCTCTGGCAGCATGACCGTGACGGACCCTGCGAAACTCTTCCTCGACCCCGCAAAGGGCGACTACCGTCGGCGTCCGGGGGGCCCGCTCATGGAGGCCGGAGCAGACCTTCCGCCGCCATCCGCAACGTGGGAAGGAAATTAGCACCATCCGGGTCTCAGCACTTTCACGGACTCCGATCGGCTGAAGCCCGGGCCTCCGCAAGCATCGCGGCCAGAGCCGCCATTTTGATGGGTTTGTTCAGGTAAGTGTTCATTCCTGCGTCGAGACAGCGTTGTCGGTCAACCGGAACGACGTTCGCCGTGAGCGCAGAGATAAAGGCGGGAGATGCGTTGTGAGAGAGCTTTTCGTACAACCGCATCTGTTTGGTTGTTTCAATGCCGTCCATTCCGGGCATTTGTAAATCCATGAGCACACAATCGGGAAACTCGTGACGATGGATCTCCACCGCCTCGGCTCCGGTATGGGCGGCAAGTGGATTGTATCCCAGCCGCCCGAGAAGGTTCAGCATAAGCTTGAGATTCACGGTGTCATCTTCAACGACAAGAATCCGCAATGGGTGCTGCTGGGAAAATTCCGCGTTGAGTGGCTTCGCTGCTACAGGGGGATGAGTTGATCGTCGCGCATGACCGCATGGCAGGGTGACAATAAACTCCGACCCCTGACCGGGTTTGCTGTGGACAGTGAGAGTTCCCCCCATCAATTCGGCCAGTCGCCGGGAGATTGTCAGGCCCAATCCCGTACCGCCATGACGGCGGGAAATACTGGAATCCGCTTGAGTGAAAGGCTGAAAAATGCGCTCAGCCTGGCCGTGTGTGATACCGCTCCCCGTGTCTTTCACAAAAAACTCAACCTGGCCGACGCTTTGGGCCAAACGAATTCCCATGGTCAACCCACCATGCTCGGTGAATTTGATCGCGTTGCCAACGAGGTTGAGGAGGATCTGCTGCAATCGCCCGGCATCTCCCTCCATGCGCCTTGGGGCCTTCTTGCAAATCTCAATCCCGAGCGTGAGATCCTTGTTCCTCGCGTGTTGAATCAGCAAAGTGCGGACATCACCGATAACTTCCTCCGGTGAAAAATGGGTTTTTTCAATTTGCAGTTTGCCCGCTTCCAAGCGGCTGAAATCAAGAACATCATTGAGCAAGCGCATCAAGGCCTCACCACTGGAAATGATGGTCTCGACATAATCCCGTGACTCCGCAGAAAGATCGGGCGTCTCAGCCAACAGCTCGGAAAACCCGAGGATACCGTTGAGAGGAGTGCGCAACTCGTGGCTCATCACGGCCAGAAATTCCCCTTTGGCCCGATCCGCGGCACGGGCTTTTTCGGATAGGTCCTTTTCCTGGGCAAGGGCAAAGGTTAACGCCTGCTCACGATTCCAAGCGTCTGTGACATCCCAATTGGTGCCGATCATTCGCCAAGGCTTGCCGGATGCATCCCGCAACAAGCTTGCTCTTGCCCGGATGAAGCGGGTGGCCCCGTCAGTTTTGCGGATGATTCGGAACTCGGTGTCGAAGGGGGTGGCCTCGTTATTCAAAGCTTCCGCCAACTCCGCCTCGGTGCGACTCCGGTCTTCAGGGTGAATGCTGCCAACCCAGCGTTTCGAAACCTCATTGGTTCCATTCCGGGACTGCCCATAAATGGCAAACATCTGTTCATCCCATGTCAAAAGGCCTGAACGGCAATCAAAATCCCAGATACCAACCCCTCCCGCTTGGGCCGCCAGTTGAAGGCGTTCAGTGATGAGGCGTTTGATTTCCTCATCCTGTTTGCGTTTTGTGATGTCACGAAATGTCCAGGTCCTTCCGTAATATTCCCCATCCCTGCCGACCACGGGAAACGTGTAGCGATCCAAGATCGTCCCATCCTTGAGCTCAATTTCGTCGTAGCCGGTTTCCTCCGGATGGGCGTAATAATATAGAACTTTTTCAAGAAAAACCTCCGGGTTCCTGGTCATGTCCCTAACCCGCATTGTTCACAAAGGATTTGGTCAGAGGCCAAAAATTGGGTGACGGTTGCCCAAGACCGCTGCCTGCGGTAATTCGGCCGTCATTTTATGATGATCTTCGGTGTTTTCGCGATTTCAGCACGCGAGAGAGTAT
>JBGSPC010000227.1:0-2367 GCA_041738805.1 Terrimicrobiaceae bacterium
CGTTCCCAAGGTCAATCTGTCTTTCATCCAGCGCTGGCGGATTAAAACCGATCGATGAATGAATCTGAAACACACCCGCCAGAAACGACATGGCTATACCTAAGTATAATGACCGGATGCCAGGAGCCTCCATGAAACACGACTCCAAATCTGCTTAACATATATAAAAGACACCAGCGATTTTGTTTGTGCAGGACCCTTGTCTCCCTCCGCCAATCCTGATCTCCTAACCATGACTTGTGGAATTCACTTTCCGTCAAGGCCTCCACCTCCCCGATCAAGAATTCCCCCTCGCATGGTGGCTGGAGCGTCCCGCTCCAAGCCTCAAAAGGAGCATCCTGCTTCGAGTCATCGTCTATTCCCGATCATCAAACATCAATCCTTCGCATACCACCCCGGCCGTTCTCCCTCATCCCCCGAGCTCACCCTGAACAACCGATCCCCTAGTTCGCAGGGGACCACAGAACTGCCTCGCAACCTCCTCCCCGAAGCACATGCCCGACTACGTTGTCTGCACCCGCGCCATCAAAGCCGGTTCGTTTTCCAGCGAACCCGGGCCCACGCGTTTCCTCAAAGTCCCGGACAAGCGGAACCCGGATCCCTCCCACGAAATCAATTTTCACAACCCCTACGACAGCGTCCTCAAACTCTCCAATGTCAAACGCGTCGGAGTCGCACCCCGCGCGGGCCGTGTCGGCCTCCCGGAAAACGCCCCCGCCAAAGCCGTCGGCGTCGATTGCGGTGCCCGCTTCCTCAAAACCCACCCCGTCACCAACCCCGTCGTCGATCCCATCTCCCACGGCTGGTATTTCGACGATCCCGTCTTCCTCAAAGACCTCACCTTCACCCTCGCAGGAGACATGGACCGGAATGTCGTCCCCACGAGGAATCAAGGTCCACGGCTCAGTCTCGTTATTCAATAACTCCAGCTCGCCCACAATCTATGAGAATCTACCTAATCATTATCCTTCCGCTGTCCCTCATCTGCTCGAACTGCGCGCCGAAGAAACTCAATCCTGATGATTTGGCATCTCAGGGTTTCACCCCCTTCAATCCTCAGCAGGGAAATCCCGCAAATCTGAACAGTTGGAATCTGAGAGGTCCAGGGACCATTCTGCGAACTGCCAGATACGAAGTCGACTATGGTGCGAAATACGTGATCGGTGACCAGTTGATGAAGAAGGTCTTCGAGGACGCGAACGGAACACAAACCAGGGTGCCATTCGCTGCATTATCCAACACGAGAACGGCGGGAGGCAGTCTAGGCGCGGCAGGAGGCTGGAACATCGACGGTGTCGCAAACATCAAAGCCTCGCTCAACTTATCCGGATCCAGCACATACGACATCAAGTTCGGAGATACCTGGGTGGCCGAGCTTACCGGGCATGATCTCAGGAATGCGGAAGGCGTTCGGACCGTTGACGGCGATACGATAACCAATCTAAAACAAGGCAAATCCCAACTGATTCTCAAGACGATCTACACGGATTCACTGAAAATCTACTTCAAGGAAACCAAGGAAAGTGGTGGTTCGGTTGCCGTCACGATTCCCTTACAGGATCAGCAAAAGCTCGATGGAAACTACAAGGTCACCAATGACGGTGGTGTAGAAGTCTCCGGTCCTATCATGATCGGATATGTTCCTGTCAGCAAGGATACCATCCAGAGCATATTTCCGAAAAAATAGCGCGAACCCCATCCAACAAGAAATCTTTAAATACAACTTCAAATGAGCAAATCTCACGACCGCTTAGCAATTGCCGCCTCCATCCTCACCATCGAAGCCAGGATAACTTGGGCCGACTCTGGGTTGGGTCAGGATCCGCATTTCAATACACTCAGCCCGGCTTGTTGAAATTCGACACACGACCCGAATTGCGCGCTCTCAAACTTGAGAACTCAATCACAAAAGAAAACAACAATATGTCATTTGAAAACGTCGGCAAAGTCTGGACACCAGCATCTCTGGAAGAATATCTGAAGACTCGAAAGAGGCCGGATTGGGTGAAGAGTATTACGATTCACCATACAGCGGCGCCCTCGCTGGCCCAGCGTCCGCATGGATTCACGATCCAGCACATCATCAACATCGCCAACTTCTACAAGCGACCTAAGACAAGTGGCGGTCGAGGCTGGAGTTCCGGTCCTCACTTATTTACCGATGAGGATCAAATCTTCGGTATGTGTGATTTTGCATCAAAGGGGATTCACGCGGCTTCATTCAACAGCACCTCAATCGGCATCGAAATTCTAGGATTCTACGACAAGAGAGTGGAAGATCCAAAGTCTGGCCGTGGACTTGCCTGCTGGAAGAATACCGCAGAAAACGTGAAAGACTTATTGGATTGGCTGGGGATAAAAGCCTCT
>JBGSPC010000233.1:0-2401 GCA_041738805.1 Terrimicrobiaceae bacterium
GCACGCGGGTCGTCGGACTTTTCCCCAACGAGGCCTCCCTCCTGCGTCTCGTCACCGCCGTTCTCATCGAAATCTCAGAGACTTGGGAAACCGGAAAATCCTACATCAAACTCTCCTAACAAAAACAACGCAGATACCCAAAAAACTCACCTTCAGTAAAAGTCAGAAGCTACTTTTACAGAAAAAGATTTGCGCGGCCGCTCAATATTTTACTAAGAATGCCGGATACGTTTTGATGCCAGAGGAGAATGCGAAAATCTTTGCACAAGAATATGGCAAAAGTGTTATGGCTTTTATGTCCAACGATGGAGAAGTGCTTATTTTGTATTCCCCGACCATGACAGTATTGAGGAGGCTAGTGGTGAAGGTTTTGTTCCCCCTTGACAAGGCGGAATATATGGACCTCAACGAATTTAAGCCGATTACCGGGGAAAAATGGTTAGGACAATTTAAGAAGAGACAATCGATAGATGCGAAGCCGATGATGGAATATCACGTTTTGGTCGATGTTTTAGAAACGTCTGAGTATAATTTTGAACGTCTTGTTTCATTGCGCGAGGCAATTCAGATGATAAAGGAGGCAAAGGAGATGGTTGTTGATAAAGATGGAAACTACGAAAAATTGTATCAAGAAGCTAAGAAAAGTCTTGAGGAAGATGCCGATAGAGAAAGGTCGTCTGATTAAACATAATCAAACGCCATCCAGAAATTGCAGTAGCGGGTCTTTGGGACGCGGTTACAAGGATCGCTGGGAACTTGCAAAAAAAGAGGGTCGCCGCATCGAAGCTCGCGGATTTCTCAAGCTCGCCATCGAGGCCTACCGCACGGGCTTCGAGGCCGATTGGCGCGATCCCTATCCTGGAATCAACGCCGTGACGCTGATGGAACTCAGTGACACTCCGCCCCCCACCCAAGCGGAGATTCTCCCCGTCGTGAGATACGCCGCGCTCATGCGGTCGCGTTCGAATGGAGACTACTGGGACCACGCCACCCTGCTCGAACTCGCCGTTCTTGCCCGCGACATGGATGCGGCGGAAGATGCGTGCGCCTCGGCATTGGTCGTAGTTCGCGAGGCATTCGAACCCGAAACCACGGCCCGAAACCTCCGACTCATCCGAGAAACCCGCACCACCCGCGGCGAGGACGCTCAATGGATCACAGACCTTGAGGAACAACTCGGCGCCGCGCAGGCGCGCCTTGAAGGCAAGAAATAGTCGCCGAGGAAGCACTGATAACCAACCACCAAAACCTTATCTAGAACTCTGCCGGAGTGCATCACCTGCTCTTAACCATAATATGACCAACCCACAGGAAGACAGGCTTTGGCTGAAATTGGAACGCTATTTGAAGAATGGCAGTTTGATTCCAGTCCTTGGACCCGGCTGCATCACCTTCGGCGAAAACGATGAGCCGCTTTACCCGTGGCTGGCCACCCAATTGGTCGAGCGTCTTGGAATCCCTCTCGCCAACGACTCGAACTCCCTCGATCTGCATCATGTCGCATCCGCCCACCTCGCGGCCCGGGGATCGGTAGAAGATCTTTGCATGGAACTCGACATCCTGCTGGAGTCTCCGGATCTCCGGCCCGGTCCACTGCTCCGAGACTTGGCGAAGATCGGTGCGCTCACCCATTATTTCACGCTTGGGTTCGATCCACTCCTCGAGCGGGCGCTCTCCGAGGTGCGATACGGCGGCGTCGAACGCCCCTGCATCTGGGAATTTTCGCTCGGTGCCACCCCGCAGGACCTTCCTTTCGGACTGCGCGACGCGCCGAAGACACTGCTTGGCTACTTGTTTGGACGGGTGAGCCCAAATCCCAGTTTTCATCTTTGGGATCACGATGCGATTGAGTTTGTCTGGTCCCTGCAGCGCTTACTGCCAACCATGAATACGCTGGCATCCACGCTTGCAGTCAGCAATGTCCTTTTCCTTGGCAGTGACTTTTCAGACTGGCTGGTGCGATTCTTACTGCGGGTCATCAAAAACAAACCCCTCAACGAAGATCGCCGCCTCCCCTTCCTTCTCGCGGAGCGAAAAATAGGGCGTGAACCGGAATCTGTGCTTTTTTACGACGCACTCGGCGGAGGGGTGGAGTTCCTTCATGAAGACCCGATCATCTTTACTCGCACCTTCGCCGAGCGGGCGTTGCGGGAGTTTGCGTTGCCGGATGCGCCGCAGGGATGCCCAGCGCCTCCGCCCGCTGACCGCGAGATTCCCAAGGATGCCATCTTTGTGAGCTATTAACCCGGCAATCAAATGTCGTGACATTCTTCATGCGGCTGCCGCATAGCGGATTGACTTTGCCTCAAAGTAGGAAGCGGCACGGTCGGGAGATTTGCTGAGCATTCGCATGTGGTTCTTCAGGTTGATCTCTAAGTCGGACTGACTGCGAGGAGATGGC
>JBGSPC010000264.1:0-36254 GCA_041738805.1 Terrimicrobiaceae bacterium
ATGCCGGCGAGCGACACGGCCACCGAACTCCGCAGGTGCTGGCGGATGATATCCACCCGGAACTCCATCCCGACCACAAACATATAAAGGGCAAGCCCCAACTGTGACGCGGGGAAGATATAACTCTGCGTATCCCGCGTGCTTTGCGAGCGATCCCAAGGGAACAACCATTCCTGACCGGCTGGCCACAACAGACCAAAAAGGGACGGGCCCAACATCACACCGGCAATCATCTCAGCAACCACCTGCGGCTGACCGAATTTACGTGCCACGGCCCCCACCAGCCGGCAGACAAGCAGAATGACAGCAATTTGAAGGAAAAACTGGACGGCCAGATGCAGATTGTTCATGGAGCTCGCCCTCTCGTAGTTGAACTCCGGACAAACCACCAGTTCGAAAGCAGGGACTCAAAACGTCATCAAAAATTTCTGATGTGCTATGTTTGAAAATCAGCGAGGCTGATTTTGAATCAGGCACTCCCAGCAAACTCTTTGATGCTGTGAAAATCGCGGGGGGGTTGAGCCGCGAAAGAAGAGCAAGGGTCCGTCAATCTGACGTGAAACCCTCGGCAAGCGCTGCTTCCCGCAAGCGCCTATCCGCGGTCAGGAACTCGAACGCCGTGGTCTGTTCGGTGCAGGCCACCAAAGCGGCGGCCAGTTGCAGGGCATCCGCCGCGCGAAGCGGGTGGACCCTCAAGAGTCGAAGCGCCCTGTCGCGCACAAGACGCAGAGGCTCGACTTCGGCCCAGGAGACCGCCAGCTCGGCCCACCTTGCCATCGCGAACCGTTCAGCCTGCGCATTGAGTGCTCCCTCCCGCCGCCTTCGGCTCAACGCTGATTGAATTTCAGCCGGGGTCCCATACCAAACGATCATCGTGCTGTCGCCCTCAAGTTGTTGCTCGCGCCGCTCTGAGTCATCCTCCTCAACAAGAAGGGGCGTGATGGCTGATGTGTCCCAGAACCTCATCGTCCTTCCCGATCTTCCAACACCGCCGCAGTCAGGGATTTCGAGGATTTGCCTTTTGGCAGTTTCAAAAATGTGCGCACGCGCAGGGATTGCTTCGGCGGGGACAAAATGCCTGCCGCTACGAGTCCCACGATCCCCTCCTCACGGAAGTCCGCTCCCAGCGGCTGCAGAACCGCCACGGGTTTACCATGATCCGTCACCAAAAACGCCTCTCCCCCAACCACGGACTTCAAATGCGCAGACAGTTGGTTTTTTAAATCAGTCACACTGGCTACTTTCATTTGGCTAGATTAGCCAATATTGGAAAAGCGTCAATCCCTCCTCTTATTTTGTCTCCCCTTGGGGGCAACCGACTCAGGGTTTGGTGATTTCTATAATGTAGAAGTTCCGGTTTGCAGGGGCGCCTGGGTCCTGGACAAGTTTGTTTGTCTCCTCCGCGCTGACTGTCAGGGTGTTGACCGTCACGAAAGGCGCAATGAGATTTGAACTCTCTTTCAGCGTGTAGGTCCGGCCGGGAAGGACTTTGTTCAGGCGGAAATCCATGACCCCCGGCCCGCTGAATCCCAGGATGGTGAATTGGAAGGCTGACGCCGGGTCGGTTGGCAAAAACCCGCTCAGGAATTCGAGGCGGTTGTTCCTTCCGTCACCGTCCGGATCGCCTGTTGGTGCGGCATTTACGTTTGGTGGCTGGCCGAAGTAGAGAACCTGCCAGTCGTCATCCAACCCGTCGCTTCCAAAGGCACCAAAGTTGTCCAGGTTCACATTAACCACCGTCAAAGGGAGTGTTGCGGAAGTGCTCCCGAGCACACCCTGCGCGGTGGCGACCGTGTTTTGAAACACCGCTGCCGCGGTCGCGAGCCCGACTGTGCTGATCCCACTGAGTGGACCGTTTGCCGTCCACGTCACACTGGTTGCGGGCACGGCGGAAAGCGTCGCATCGTCGAGCACCTGCAGCGCGTTGAATTGCACGGACCCGCCTTCATTCACGGTCGGGCTTGCCGAGGTCAGCGTGAGACCAGTCACGTCGGTGAGCTGGCCCACGAGATTGCCTTTGGTCACCACTCCGTTGGCTGACACGTTGGAGACCAAACCTGACGCGGGATCGCCCACGGAGATGTCGGCTGTCACCGTGGCTCCAGCATTCGTCATGCGTCCGCCGCCCCCGAGGTCACCCGCCGGGGCGTGGAGGAGCGCATACGTGGCGCTTATGCTTGTCGATTGTGGGAAAGTTGTCGCCAGGCCGGCCAGCAGAACGCAGAGGAAAAGGACGGGGGTCTTCATCAGTTGCTCAGGGTGGTTGGCCCTGCGGGGCGGGCGAGAGCTTCCACAGCCCGCTCAAGCCGCTCGAGACGCTCTTTGAGTTTTCCGTTTTCGCCCTGCAACTTTTTGTTTTCGGATTCGACCTTTTCGTAAAGCGCCTGGATCGAGGCAAAGGCCACGCCCGCTTCATCCAGCGGGGCGATTGTTTTGTCGTCGGAGTGCAACTCGAGCAAATCGTCGAAGGCGGCGTGGAAATCCTGTGCCATCGGCCCGATATGACGGCGCTCTGCGGCTCCCTTGTACTGCCAGGTCGCGATCGGCAGCTTGCGAAGTCGGTTCAGGATCGCCTCCGGCTCGACAGGCTGGACGTCCTGTTTGGCGTTCCGATCGCTGTTATTGTTGAAAGTGCCGAAGACCGTGACCGAGGCCCCTGTCGAACCGATCCGCACGTTTCCGCCGAACTGATTCACATTCAGAGTTCCAGGAATATTGGCTGCCTGGTAAGATTGGATGTCATCCCGATCAAATCCAATCGATGTTCCCCCCACGCTTCCGATCGTGAGCGCACCGCGGCTGTCGTTCCCCGCAAGCTGATCGGTCGTCGTAATCAACACATCCCCCGTCACCTGCAACTTCGCGCCACCATCCACCGGATTGCCGCCAACACCCACTTCATTGGCTTGGATCGTCAGCCCGTCGTCAAAGGGCTCGGAAAGATAAACAAAATCTCCGTCGCCAAAGTTGAGGCGTGCGCCCTGGCCAATATTTCCCGCACCGATCAAGCGCATGGTTTCTTCGTTGACGATGTTGGAAACCGTGAGCGTGTGCGAGGGAGCGGAAGTCCCCACTCCGACCTGTCCACCATTCAGGATCGACAGTTGCGCGATGTTGTTGGTGTAAAAATCCAGCCCATACTGATTTCCTCCCACGGTTCGTTTTGAAGCGATGCCTTCACGCGAGCCGAGTGGGCCAAAAGTCAGGCTGTTATCGTTGAATATCCCCGCATTGTTGGTTCCCAGCGAGTCCACCCGCAAACTGCCGGTGATGGTCTGCGACCCGGTCACATCGACTCCCCCCGCCGCGCGGATCAGGAACTGGTTGTCGCCCGTCGAGCTGAAATCGGCGTTCTGTGAGTCGGCCCAGACGAACGCGCCTGCGTGAACCGCCTTGGCGTTGCGTCCGGCGGCAAACGACGTGCTGCCGCTCGCCGTGTTGTAGTTTCCTCCCGGCACGGTCGAGTAGGGGCCGCTCGCCGTATTAAAAGCCCCGCCGGACACCGTCGCCCACTGGTCGGTGGCTTGGTTGTTCGCCCCTCCACCAATGGTCGATTCTGCCGAACTCGCAAGGTTTCCTCGCCCGCCGGCGATCGTTGCCCGGTCGGAATTGTTGGTGATCCTATTGGCCAGATTGCCATCACCACCGCCCCCACCGATCACGGATCCGATGGATTCTGCCGAGATGCTGTTGTCGGCCCCTCCTCCGACAAGACTGGGTGCGAAATCGCCGCCAATCCCGCTCGGCTGGATACGCAGTGCGCGCTGGCCATTCACCGAGAAATTCAGCGGCTGGAGACCCGTCGTCGCCAGACTCAGCGGAGCGCCTGCACCTTGGAAAGACGTCGCCCGCACCGTGCCGTTTACGTCCAGCGCCACCGAGGGATTATTTTTGTTGATCCCCACCCCGCCCTCCGCGCGGATGAGGAACTGGTTCAAGCCGGTTGAGGCGAAGTCACTGGTCTGCACATCCGCCCAGACAAAGGCGCCGATGTGGATTGCTTTAGCCTTACTACCGGCGGCGAAAGAGGCGGCGCCGCTGGCAACATTGTCTCCGCCCCCGGGCACCATGGAGGAATCTCCGCTCGCGACGTTCCTTTGGCCGCCGCCCAGAAAGGCAGCGAACCCGCTCGCGGTGTTGCGGATCCCCCCGCCGAGGGAGGCAAAGCTGCCGCTGGCGGGGATCGTGTTCGTCCAGCCCCCAAAGCCGCCCCCGGCGATCACGGCTCCGCTGGCGGAGGAGTCAATGGAGTTGCCGCTGAAGCCGCCGATTAGATTCGGGGTGGGCCCGAAGTCTGGGTTCGTGCTCGGCTGTAGCCGGAAGGCGCGCTCGCCATTCACCGAGAAATCCAGCGGAGTGTTCGTCGTCGTGCCGATGAAGCTCGGGTCCGCCACGGCTCCGGCGGTGAGGGCGTAACCCGTGGCGGTGATCCGGCGATCCGGCGTGAGTTGCTCGAACGTGGTGCCATTGGTAGAAAACCACACCCGCAGCCGCACATCGGCATTGCCCGTGAAGACGCTCGGCGGGATCGCCGCCGTCATCCCCGCCACCGCCGTATCACCCAGCCCCAGCGCATAATGCCCCTGGCTCACACCCGCGGACACTGCCGCCGTGGGCTGCCCGCCGCCGGTGCTCGTTCCGTTGTTCGACCACAGGGTTGTTGTCCCCGCCGCATCCACGAGCGCAAACTTAAAAAAGCCCGTCCCTGTGTAGTTTGTCCCGGAGACGGCAATGCGCCCCTGGTGATTGAGGATGCCGGGTGGTGGCACGGCGTGGAGGGTGGTGGTGAGAATAACCGCAAGAGCGGTGCTGATCATGCCAACTTTGATTTTCATAAGATCTTTGAGATATGCGAACCGTTGAATATTTTTTCCGAAACCACAGGGATTCGCACAAAACAACTGGAGGCGAACCTGTTTTTAAAGAGTGTGGTTGACTCGATGAACTGAACGTGACCCTGAATTGACCGCTTGACGGCGTCATCACTTAGCGAAAACTTCAACCAGGTGCAAGGCCAAAGCGCGTCATTGAATATCTCAAAGGACTGGTCTGCGGAGGATTTGTGGTTCAAGAAATCAGAGAGTGACCCGGGCATCACTTCCGATTGGTGGTCCTTGCGACATTCGCGGTTAACTTCCCGTTTAAAGGATGTGGCAGATTTCCGCTTCAAGCACTGCAGTTTCCCCCTGTTCCCGGAGCTCTTGTGTTGTTGAAGGGTTGTCATAGAGTGGATGACATGAAATCTCTCCCAGGACTCATCTTTTCCCTCTCCTTGCTGATTCCTGGTTCCGGCCTCGCACAGTCCACCACATGGGATGTGCTTTTGACCGACTCCGAATGGTATGTGCCGGCAGCGAATCTCCTTGCCTACGTGACATCGGATACCGCCTTTAACAATCCTCTCCCCATTGGTGACCAAACCCTTTGGGAGATTGGCACAACAACCAACGGGACATTTACAGGAACGTCCACGGCGACGTTTCAATTGGGGCCTTCCGCGATTGAATCCACCACCACGATGAACGGACTGATCACTGACGCCGGTCAGGTTCGCATTGCCTTTTCATCGGCAACAGCACCAACAACCATGGGCATCGGACAGGTCCGCGATCTCGGGGGAGAGACGTATATCCAAATGCAGATGATGACCGGGACAGGTGATGTCTTTATCACGCATTGGGCCTATATGGCAAAAGCCGATGGCGGACCTCCGGTCAACGGGCCGGCCCTTGTTTCGCCCCAATGGAACTGGATGGTCGGCACGAGTTGGGATTTTTCCGGGTGGGAGTTGGACGGGACGGTTTCTGCGGGGACCTTCATGATCGAGGATTACGTGAACGGCTATTTCTGGGGGTCGGGGAGTTCGCAGGATGGGGCCTTCGCGCTTATTGGATCAGCGACACCGGAAGGGAATATTCTATTTAACACCCTCGCCGGCTCAACCTTCACAAGTCTCACTGGGATGATCCAGGGTGATGCCACAAACGGGCAGATGGCCTTGCGCTCTTACAACACCGACAACAGCTTTGGCACCCTCGGGCTTGCCAACGTGATCCCCGAGCCGTCAACAGTTGGACTCCTTGTTTTAGCCGCCTTCGGCAGTCTTTGCCCCGGGAGAAAAAAATCATAGGGATCAGAAGGCGGGCAGAAGTATCAAAAATCTCCCCTCTCTGCCCCTCACATCGGGGCATTCGCCAATTGTTGGATTTGCGTGTGCAGACGCCCGGAATCGTGGATCCCGTTTTGAAATCTTAAAGGAATCCGTTTCATTCCATTGGCGCCACCGAGAAGAGATCCCACAACCGCGCCCCGGTGGCAGTTGTCACCTCCCACATTGGCGTTGGCAATCACACCGGCCTCAAAATCATCCGCATATTTCCACGCGAGATACAACGAGGCGGGAAAAGCGTCATCAATGTAGCAGGCCGGACTGAGCCGCTGTCCGATGACGATGGAATCCGGTTCCCGCGACCATTTTTCTGCTTTGCGTTTCGAGAACCAATCGGCGGCATTTTCAAGAATGGCTTCGCGCAATCCCACCCCGGCTAAAATGCTGCCCGCGATTCTGACCATGGCGTCCGCAGCAGAGAGAACCTCAGGCGAGCGGTGAGTGAGCAGGATGTGTTCGCGCACGGCTTCCCGGCATGTGGCCACATCCTCGCCGAAGAAGGCGATCAAAACTCCCACATGAGCCAGACCGCCGATGTGGATATCGCCACCGGCACACTTTCGGGCTGCCGCGCCACGGGCGTAGGCAGTAAAAAATTTCCTGTGACACTCCTCAATGTAGGTGTCGCGGTGCTGACCCGGGGTGAGCAGGAATGGGATGTAGCGATTGAGGAAATCGCCGGCATCATAGTGTCGCTGCGCGATGAGCGAATCGATCAGCACCTTTGCCAGTTGGAGATTCAGCGTGTTTTCGCCGGCCTGCAGAAACTGATGATAATGAACGCCGCGCTGTCCCCAATATTGAGCTTGGTCGTGGAGAATGTTCCCGCGCTCATTGAGGGCCGTGTAACTGGAACGCCAAAGGATGCTTCCGGGATGGGGATTTTGAGGAGCCAAAAAATCGCGCACCACGCCATAATCATTCAGCAATGCAGCACGGTCGTAATACCAATGGACAGGCATCGCAAGTGCATCACCAACAAAGCCCCCGAAGGCGAAGCCGGCCCTTTGATCAGAGAGATGATTGGAATCAGGGCTCATGGCTGAGTGTGGCAAGGCCGTAGAGAAGGCAAACCCCACGCAGAGTCCATGCCACCGTGCGCCCCCAATTGCTTCTCACAAGGCGACGATGGGATTCGGCGTTGAAACCGGAGGAAAGCCGGTTGTGGAGAGGAACCTGGATCAGCCCGGTCGAGAACCAAAGGAAAATAAGAGGAACAAGACTCACGAGGAACCATAATTGCCGGGCACCGATAATCAGGAGTGTCAGAGCGGTGAGGAGTTCGCAAAACATAAGTGGTGCAACCACCCACAGGATTCGCTTCAGGTGCCACGCATGATAACTTCGGAAAACGTCATCACCGACTTTGTCGAACAGCGGATAGTGAACAAGCTGGATCGTCCAAATCAGGCCGACAAGCGCCCAGGTCGCGGCGGCCTGTGTGAGAAACAGGCTCGTCATAACATCACCGCGATCCGCCGCAAAGAGCCCGGAGCCCGGCAACCCATGACCAAGATAAAAATGCGAATCCAAAGTGGCATTAAAGTTTTTTAGTATCTCTATTTACGAATCAGTGCCCCGGCGCGGACGCGCAAAGGCAAAAGATCATCTTCTAAAACGGGTCATTCCGGGAAAAAGAACCACAAATGGTATAAAGCCCGGAACGCCAAGGACCCCGAATATGCTAGAGTTCCACGGTTGGTGCCCTAGAATAAACTGTCAATTTGAAGAAGCCCCAAAAATCTTCCAACAAGCGAGCACAGCCGCTGACATTGACCACTCCGTCAACGGCTTCCGCAGACGCGGGGTTTCTGGTTGTCGGGGTGGGCGCTTCCGCGGGGGGTCTGGAGGCGTATCAAGCATTGCTCAAACATCTTCCCGGTGACACGGGTCTGGCTTTTGTGTTGGTGCAGCACCTTGATCCAGAACATGAAAGCGCATTGGTCCGCTTGCTGGCCAAGGAAACGTCAATGCCGGTTCACGAGGTCACAAATGGCCTTCGGGTGGAGCCAAACTGCGTCTATGTGATCCCCCCCAACACGCGGATGGGCATCGCAAATGGCGAGTTGAAACTGAGTCCTCGAGGAAAGGATTCCGGACCCGCGCGCTCCATCGATTTCTTTTTTGAAGCTCTGGCTGAGGATCAGCACGAACGTGCTGTGGGTGTGGTGCTCTCAGGCACAGCGTCGGACGGCACCCTTGGCCTTGAAGCGATCAAAGCAGCGAGTGGAATGACGTTTGCACAGGATGACTCCGCCAAATACGACTCCATGCCGCGCAGCGCCATCGCAGCAGGATGTGTGGACTTTGTCCTTCCCCCGGAAGGGATCGCGGCAGAACTGGCCCGGATCGCCCGGCACCCGTTTGTTTCGAGCGCCACCGGTGAAAAGGACCTGCCGGAATCACAGGCCGAAAAGGAACGGGAGTCCAACCAGAGTGACAGCAAGGATGCCCCCCTGGCGTCGGGTGGCCGCGGATCACCCCGCACCGGATCGAAAGAGGTGGAATTGGAAAAGGCCGGGAGCGCGGGCCGGCCGGACGCCGAGGTGGCCAATTATAAAAAAATTCTCCTGACTCTGCGCAATCATTGCGGCGTGGATTTCACGCTCTACAAATCGAGCACCATCCAAAGGCGGGTGATGCGGCGGGTGATTCTCAATAAACACAATACGCTCGCGGAATACGGCGACTTCCTGAAAGGCGATGCCAAGGAACGTGATGCGCTTTATTCTGATGTGCTGATCAGCGTGACGAGCTTTTTCCGCAATGCGGACGCCTTCGAGGTCCTCCGCCGCAAAATCTTTCCAAAACTCCTGGTGCACCGCCCGCCTGACGAGCCGGTGCGCTTCTGGGTGCTCGGCTGCTCAACAGGCCAGGAGGCGTATTCCCTGGCCATGACCTATGCAGAAAGCACTGACGATGCTCCCAATGCCCCCAAGCTCCAGATTTTTGCCACCGATCTCAATGAGGCATTGCTCGAAAAAGCGCGGGCCGGCTTTTACGCCAAGTCGCTGGCGCAAGACCTCCCGCCTGAAAGGTTGCGGCGGTTTTTTGTCGAGGTGGAGGGAGGGTATCGGGTCTGCAAGGAGCTTCGCGAACAGGTCGTGTTTGCCCGCCAGAACGTTCTGAGCGACCCGCCTTTCTCGAGGATGGACCTCATCACATGCCGCAACCTCCTGATCTATCTCGAACCCGAGCTGCAAAAAAAGATCATGCCCGCGTTCCACTATGCGCTCAAGCCGGATGGCTTTCTTTTTCTGGGCTCGAGTGAATCGGTCGGGCAGTTCACGGATCTCTTCGCACCAGCCGACAAAAAGCAGAAAATTTTTTCCAGGAAAGCGGCGAGAACTCCGGCGTTCCGCCTCCCGTTGCCAGCCCAACGCGACGCCATTCGCCCGCAAGGCCCGCAGGAGAAACCACGCGGCGAGGCATCACCGGAAACCGGGCTGAACGGAGAAATCAATGCCCAGCGCGAGGCGGACCGGATCGCGGTCAGTCAGTTCTGTCCACCGGGCGTGCTCGTCAACGGAGAAGGGCAGGTTGTGCAATTCCGCGGTGCCACCGGGTCGTATCTTGAGCCCCCCCGCGGCAAGGCCAGCTTCGATCTGCTGAAGATGGCGCGGGAGGGCTTGATGCTGCCCTTGCGTGCCGCGCTCGCAAAGGCAAAGCGCGAACACACCCCCGTGCAGAGCGAGGTGATCCGTGTCAGCGAAACGGGTGTCCCGTCAACCGTGAAGCTGCACGTTATTCCGCTCCGGAACCTCAAAGAGCCATTTTTTCTGGTGTGCTTCGAGGAGACAGGTCGCAACACCCGCGAGGCCCCCGGTCCTTCGCCGCTTCCTGTTGGAAAACGGAACGAAGCCAAACGCATTGCCGCCTTGGAGCGCGAACTGGCCGAGACGCGGGACTACCTCCAGTCCGTCCACGAGCAAAACGAGGCGGCCAATGAGGAGCTGCAGGCTTCCAGCGAGGAGGTGCAGAGCTCGAACGAAGAGCTCCAGAGCATCAACGAAGAACTCGAAACGTCCCAGGAGGAACTCGAATCGGCGAACGAGGAACTCACAACCATGAATAACGAAATGGCCAGCCGCAATGCGGAGTTGGGCCTACTCAACGGGGACCTCAACAATCTCCAGCTCAGCCTCCGCACCCCCATCCTCCTGCTCGGCCGCAGTCTCACCATCCGCCGTTTCACACCCCCGGCGGAAAAGATTTTCAACCTGCTTGCTTCCGACGTGGGCCGGCCACTGGGCGCAATCCGTCATTCGCTTAACGCGCCAGACCTCGAATCCCAGTTGGCTGAGGTGGTTGACAGCATCAGCGTCCGCGAAGGCGAGGTCAGCGACAGCGCCGGACAGTGGTATGCCTGGCGCGCGCATCCCTACCTCACGCTCGACAACAAGATTGACGGCGTGGTGCTGATCCTGAATGACATCACCGCACTCAAACGCACAGAGGCGGAACTCGTGGCCTCGCGGAATTACGCCGAAGCCACCCTGCGCACCCTGCCCGTGCCCTTCCTTGTGCTGCAGGATGACCTCCGCGTGGCGATTGCCAGCTCGGCTTTTTGTGAGGCCTTCCATGTCACCCCGGCTGAAACCCAGGGCAAAATGATTTACGAACTTGGCAACGGGCAATGGAATATCCCCAAGCTGCGCGAGGCGCTCGAAACCATTCTTCCCAAACAGAATTCGTTTCACGGCTTTGCCGTTGAGCATGATTTTGAATCCATCGGGCGCCACACCATGCTCCTTCACGCCCGGAAACTTGATTCGGAAACGGGCGCTCCTTCCCGCATCCTGCTTGCCATCGAAGATATCACCGAGCGCCTGCTCGGGGAGGCGATTTTGCGGCAGAATGAAGAACTGTTTGCGGCAGTCATCGAGCAGGCTCCGGTCGGTGTCTATGTGGTGGATGCACGCTTTCGCATGCAACTCGTCAATTCCCGCGCACTGCCCACCTTCAGTCATGTTGATCCCTTGATTGGACGGGATTTGGATGAGGCGATGGGCATCTTGTGGCCGCCGGCGCGGGCGCGGGAGTTGGTCGGGATTTTCCGGCACACGCTGGCCACGGGTGAGGCCTACCTTGCGCCGAATTTCACCGAGCTCCGGAAGGATATAGGCATGGAACAAACGTTCAATTGGCAGCTGCGGCGCATCATTCTGCCCAATGGTGAGCACGGGGTGGTCTGCTACTTCAGCGACATCACCGAGCAGGAACGTGACACCGAGACCCTGCGGCAAAGCGAGGAACGGGGGAGGCTGCTCGTTTCGGTCGTCACCGATATCACCTGGCGCGCAAACCCGGAGGGCGCATTCATTGAGCCACAACCCAGCTGGGAAGCCTACACCGGCCAGCCATGGAGTGCCCACCAGGGATGTGGTTGGGTCAAGGCCCTGCATCCGGATGACAGAGCGCAAATCAAAGCGGCATGGGACGACGCCCGCGCCAGCGCCAAGGTCTGTGTTTTCGAAGGCCGCCTGTGGCATGAGGCCAGCCGGCAGTGGCGCTACTACAAGGCCAAAGCCACTCCCTTGCTTGCCGCCGATGGGACCGTGAGCGAGTGGATTGGCGCCTGCACGGATGTCGATGATGCCCACCGGGCCATGGAGGAAATCGAACGCGTCTCCCGCGCCAAGGACGATTTTCTGGCAACCCTCAGCCATGAACTCCGCACACCACTCACACCCGTGTTGATGGCCACCGCCATGCACGAGCGCGATTCCTCTCTGTCCCCCGAGCTGCGCGAGAGCTTCGCCATGATCAGCCGCAACATCAATTTGGAGGCCAGGCTCATTGATGATTTGCTGGACCTCACACGCATCAGCCGGGGAAAGCTGCAAGTCGAGCTGGTGACATGCGATTTGCACGAACTTCTCACCCAGACGGCGGAAACCCTTGGCCTCGGGGAGGATGGAGAACATGCGCAAATTGTGTTTGACCTGACGGCCTCCCGGCATCACGTGTTGGCCGACCCTGTGCGCATCCAGCAGGTTTTTTGGAACATCCTCAAAAATGCGTTCAAATTCACGCCCAAGAGAGGAACGGTCACCGTGTGCACCTCAAACGATGACGGGGGAAACATTCTCGTCAGGGTCAGGGATACGGGCATCGGAATTCCCCCGGCCATGATCCCTCATATTTTTAATGCCTTCGAGCAGGGGGACGTCGCCGGGCAACCCCGCTACGGCGGCCTGGGGTTGGGGTTGGCGATTTCGAAAATGATCATCGAAGTCCACAAAGGTACGATCCGGGCCGAAAGTGATGGAGCCGGTCGCGGTGCGACATTCTTTGTGGGCCTGGCTGCCGTCGATCCGCCGAAAGCGCCCCTGATTCCTCCCGCTTCAGTTTCATCGAAAGGAAGCAGCTTGTGCCTGCTTATCGTGGAAGACCACGAAGCCACACGCTCCCTCTTTGAAATTGTCCTGAAAAACTTCGGACATGATGTCACCACCGCAGCGACGGTCCGCGAAGCTCTGGCCGCTTTCGCAACGCGACGCTTTGATGCTGTGATCAGCGACCTTGGACTCCCGGACGGCAGCGGTATCGACCTTATGCGCGAAATCCAGCGCCAACGGCCCGTTCCCGCCGTGGCGCTAAGCGGATATGGCATGGAAGAAGATATCCGCCAGAGCATGGAAGCAGGATTTTTTGCGCACCTCGTGAAGCCGATCAACATCGACCAACTTCTCAACATCCTGGAACAAATCCGGGGCCGCCTTTAAAACAGCTTCAACGAGGCGTTAGTCCCGCTTGGCGCCGACTGCCGTGCTTCAAACCAATCGCGCGAAACGCGAAACCTCATAGGTTTTCATCAGGGAACGCCCCAGCAGAGTGGGGCGACTACACAGAAATCCGCGGCTACGATTTTTGTTAGCCAGCTCTAAGTTAAGCCCCAATGGGGCTTCATCCAATAGCCCAGGGCTAGAGCCAGCGCCGCCCTGGGTCTTATGTAAAAAGCGTCCATGCCCTCTAAGGGCGGCATCTGCCCGTGAAGCGGACTTAGCAAGAGGCACCGCAGAGTTGATGCCTGAGATACCGAAGGCATGATGGTTATTTCCATTGGTATTGCATTTTTTACTCATAGTGAGTCCATAGACGCAGAACTTTCACCACTCGCTCATTTTTGAGCACTTGATATACCAACCTGTGCTGAATATTGATTCTTCGGGAATAGGCACCGTCGAGATCTCCAATGAGCTTCTCGTAAGGTGGATGGTTCTGGAAAGGATCAACCGCTAAAATATCCAACAGAAGCTGTGCCTTCGGTTTGAGACCAGTGCTCGCAAGCTTCTTAGCATCCTTCTGCGCTTGCTTGGTGAAGACAAGGAGGTATTTCACCAATCAAGTTTCTTGGCACACGCAGCAACTGGAGTGGTGAGTCCGGAACGAATGGATTCCCTCATCCCCGGAATCGAAACCAAATAGAGGCTTTCCTGAATAGCCCGCCAGTCATCCTCGGCTACGAGAACGGCACTGGAGCGCTTGCCCGTGATCTGAATGGGCTCGTGAGAGTCCGAGGCATCGTCGAGGAGCTTGTAGATCATGGACCGTGCTGTTGTGGCTGTGACGGTCTTCATAGGTATAGCGTGCGTGATTACGTGCGCTGATTCAAGCGGTATATTTCTGGAGAGCATACCCTGGATTTTTTCAGGGAAGGGTCTGGCGGCCTGAAGGGTCGCAACGTGAATCACCTGACCCCGCGCTCGATCTGAATCGCGACCCTTCAGGCCGCGATCGGTCAATGACACCCAGCCTTCACCGGGACGGGCTGTGGAATGCTGCACCGTTGGTGCTTTCCATAACGAACTCACCCACGTTCAATCACACCCCGGAAAGCCTCAATTCCCGGAGATCAGGTCAAAATTCCCTGCGAAAAAACGGCGGTTTGACCTCATTGGGAAAGCTGTCAGACTCCGAACCACTTAATCCCATGCCCACGGTGAAGCATTCAACCCTTGAAAAGGACGGCGCCATTCTGGACATCCTCGAAGATGACCACGGTCAGCGCATTTTGGTCAACCGGCTCGGCGCCGAAATGATTGGCCTGCAGGTGAGGGGTCCCGATTCGCGGTGGCAGGGATTTCTTTACCGGGACGGGGAGGTCGCGCCCCCGGCCAAGGGATGGGCAAACCACGCAACGGTGATGGGTTATTTTCTTCACCGGCTGGTGGGAGAGCAGTCCCTTTACCGGGGAACGGTCATTCGGGGCGGGAATCATGGGTTCTTGCGTCATTTCCAGTTTGAGGCTCCGCGGGTGAGCGGCAACGCTTTGGTGTATTCGGTACATCCCGACCAGATTCCGCTGGAGGCGTATCCCCTGCGGGTCGGGCTGGATCTTTCTTACACGCTTGGGGAGGAGGGTGTGCGCATCGGTTTTTGCTTTCAGAATGAGGAGCCTGAGCGGGATGCGCATGTCAGTTTCGGGGTTCACCCGGGGTTTGCGGTTCAATCTCCGATGGACTGCCAGGTGACCTTTCCTCCTGGCAATTATGTCCGTTATTTTGCGCCGGACAATTTTTTGGATGGGAGCACCGAGAGCTTCGATTTTCCCGGGGGGGACATGCCCTTTCCGAGGGCGGAGCTCCCGGGGTCCTTCTTGATTTCGTTGGCGGGCGTGCCTTCTCCCATATTCCAAATCGAGGACGCGGGGCGCAGGGTGGAGCTGGATTTCACGGGGGTTCCCTACATGACGCTCTGGAGTGACGGCGGGGGCTTCCTCTGCATCGAACCCTGTTGGGGGCTCCCTGACAGCAAGCCCCAAAAACCTTTCGAAGAGAAAGTTGGCATTCAAGTTCTTGCTCCGGGGGCCACCCTTCAGGCATCCTTTGGAATCAAAGCATCCATCACATCATGACCACCTTGATTGTCTTCTTGTTTCGCCTCGGGGTTTTCGCCGTCCTCACCTTCGGGTTTGTGGTGCTTTATGAGCATGGCCCTTCGGGTTTTGTGGGCGGGGCTTCGACCGAGTGGCACAAACTCACCGCGTATGTTGAAGCCGCCAGATCCACGCCGCCGCCACCCCCCGCCGAATCCAATCTCATCGTTGAGCCAACCCTCCCGGAATCCTGATCCCGGGATTTTTCCGGTATTGATGCCTTGCGATGATCCGTTAAGATACCAGCCATGCCCGTCACGACTGAAAAAGACCTCCCCGAAAATTTGCGCGCCGTCTGGCTGAAGGCCATGAGTGCCATGGAACTGCGCAACTACGGCTACGCCTCACAGCTTTATCAAAGCATTTTGCGGCCGCACCCGGAATTTCTGCTCGCCCGTCAACTGGCCCGCAAAGCGGCCGTCGCCAAGACCTCCGGCAAAAAAAGCGCCCTTGGCGGACTCTCCAGCGCCTCGTTCTCGACGATGAAAGTGCAGAGCCTTGTCAAAAAAGACCCGCCTGCGGCGATGGAGGCGATTGAGAAAGTTCTTGAGGCCGATCCCTTCAGTGTTTCCGCCAACCAGCTTTTGCGGGAGGCGGCCCTGGCGGCCAAGCTCCCTGACGTGGCAGAGTTTGCGCTTGAGACCATCATCCAAGGCGCACCCAAAGACACAAAGACGATGCACGAGTTGGCCAAGCTGTATCTCAGTCATGCCAAACCCTCCAAGGCCGTTGATATCTACAACAAGATCCTGCAATTCATGCCGAATGATCTGGCAGCGATCAAGGGCGGCAAGGACGCCTCGGCAGCTGCTTCCATGCAAAGCGGGGGCTGGGAAAATCAGGGTGCCAGCTATCGTGATCTCATCCGCAACAAAGAGGAGGCGATTTCCCTTGAGCAAAAAAACCGCGTGGTCCGAAGTGATGAGATCGTTGACAATTTGATCGCAGAGCTGAATGCCCGTTTGGAAGCCGAGCCCGGGAATGTGGACGTCAGCCGGCGGATCGCGGAACTCTACGAGCAGAAAGAGGACCTCGAAAACGCGGTAGCATGGTATTCCTATGCGGTTCAGTTGGCCAATAACACGGACCCCGGGTTGATCCGCAAGGTCGCGGACCTGCGCATCAAACAATACGATGCCTCCATCGTGCAATTTGAAGAATATTTGGCAGCCAATCCGGAGGCCCCCGAAATCGAGACGACCCAATCCCAGCTGGAGGAGATCCGCCGGGAGCGGGCCAAGCTCCTTCTCGCCGATGCCAAAACCCGGGTTGAGCGCAATCCCACCGATCTCCAGGTCCGCTTCGAACTCGGCGAAATTTACGTCAACACCGGCCTGTACAAGGAAGCGATCTCCGAACTCCAGAAGGCCCGCCAAAATCCCTCCGTCCGCCTCAAAGCCATGAACCTTCTGGGGCGCTGCTACACCGAGCGCGGGATGCTCGATCTGGCGGCGGAAACATTTTCAACAGCCGCCTCCGAGCTTAACCAAATGGACACGGTCAAGAAGGAGATCGTTTACAACCTTGGCATCGTTTACGAAAAAATGGGCCAGGTCGAAAAATCGATCGACTGCATGAAACAGATTTACGGGGTGGATGCCAGCTACCGCGATGTGGAAGCCCGAGTGGAAAGTTCCTACGGTGGGTAAAAAAACCCGGAGGGGCCTGTTTTTGAATCCCGCGCACCGGCGCATTCTATGAAGCTTCATAACGCCCACGCCGAACTCCACGTGCCCGATGGCACGGAGCAAAACGCAGCGCTTTCCCGCATCACCCACCTCGGCATCGGGGCCCATCACGATGACCTCGAGTTTATGGCCTTCCACGGCATCAAGGAATGTTTCCATCACCCGGAACAGAAGTGGTTTGGAGGGGTAACCTGCACGGATGGGACCGGGAGTTCCCGCACCGGCCGCTATGCGGAATTCACGGACGAAAACATGCGGGATGTCCGCCGGAAAGAGCAGCGGGCGGCAGCCGTTGTTGGTCATTACGCCGCGATCTTCCAACTCGATTATCCCAGCGCCTCGCTGCGGGGAGCTGCGGCATTGTTTCTTGTCAATGACATCGAGCAAATTCTACAGGCGACCCAACCTGATGTTGTTTACACCCACAACCCCGCCGACAAACACAATACTCATCTCAGCGTCCTGGCGGCCGTGTTGACTGCCATCCGCCGTTTGGAGCCCGGGCTCCGCCCAAAAAAACTGCTCGGCTGTGAAGGCTGGCGGGGACTGGATTGGATGGATGACAGCGAGAAAGTCGCGTTGGATGTCAGCGGCCATGATCACCTCGCCGCAGCTCTCAACGGGCTTTTCGACAGCCAAATTGCAGGAGGGAAACGTTATGACCTTGCCACACTTGGCCGGCGGTCTGCGAATGCCACCTTCCTGAATTCCCACTCCAGTGATCAGGCCAGTCAGCTCTGTTTTGCAATGGATCTCACTCCGCTGATTCTCGATGACAGCCTGGACCCCGTGGCTTTCACGCTTGGGGCGGTGGATCGTTTCCGTGACGATGTGCGCTCACGGCTCTCCGGGTCTTTTCAAGCCATTCTCTGACTTCCCGCACCCATGGAACTCATCATTCTTCCCGACGCAGCAACCGCCTCACGCAGTGCCGCAGACCACCTGGCAGCCCTCCTTCTCAAAAAGCCGACCGCCGTCCTTGGCCTCGCCACCGGCAGCACGCCCGTCGCCCTCTATCGCGAGCTGATTGCCAAACACCGCACCGAAGTCCTCGACTTCAGCAGCTGCACGTCCTTCAACCTCGACGAATACGTGGGACTGGGTCCCGACCATCCTGCCTCCTACCGGCGGTTCATGCAGGAAAACCTCTTTTCCGGAATCAACCTGCCCCCATCCCGCGTTCATATCCCTGATGGTTTGGCGACTGATCTCCCGGCTCATTGCGAGGCCTACGAACAATCCATCCGGGATGCCGGCGGAATCGACCTGCAAATTCTCGGGATCGGCAGTGACGGCCACATCGGATTCAACGAACCCACCTCGTCACTGGGTTCACGCACCCGTCTCAAAACTCTCACGGAACGCACCCGTGCTGACAACGCCCGGTATTTCGACAAGCCGGAAGACGTCCCTCATCATGTGATCACCATGGGCATCGGAACCATTCTTGATGCCCGGGGCATCTCGCTCCTGGCCTTTGGAGCCTCCAAAGCGGCAGCTGTCGCCGCCATGGTTGAAGGACCCATCACCGCCATGGTCCCCGCGTCCATCCTGCAAATGCATCCGGTGGTGAAAGTTTTCCTTGATGAGGCTGCGGCCACAGGACTTTCAAAAACTGAGTATTACCGAAACGTTTTCGCCCAAAAGCCTTCCTGGCAACAATGGTAAAAAGCCCATGAAAAAAGCTGTCATCATCCCATCCTACCGCGCCGCCACCACGCTCCACTCCGTCCTTGAACGGCTGCCCTCTGAATTTTGGGAAGACGGAGTGGCCATCATCGTGAATGACAAAAGCCCTGACAACACCGGCGAAGTCGCCGATGACCTGAAGCCTCTTTATCCAGCTGTTGAAGTGATCCACCACGAAGTGAACCGTGGATATGGAGGAGCTCAAAAATCCGGTTTGCGCCGGGGGCTCGAGCTCGGGGCTGGCGCGTTTGCCGTGGTGCACTCCGATGGTCAATACGCCCCGGAGTTGGTGCTCGATCTGATGCAGCCGATTTTGCAAGGCAAAGCCGACATTGTCCAAGGCTCACGCATGGTTGGCGGCGGGGCCCGCGAGGGCGGCATGCCACTCATCCGCTACATCCCCAACCGCGTCCTCACCACCATGGAAAATATCGTCTTCCAAACCAAAATGGCTGAGTTCCACAGCGGTTATATGCTCTACTCGCGCAAACTCCTTGAAGCCGCCCCCTTTGAACATCTGCAGAATAATTATAACTTCGACGCGGAAATGATCGTTGTCGCGAAACTCCTCGGCATGGAATGTGCGCAACTCCCCATCCCCACCCGCTACGATGACGAAGTCTCCAGCCTCGACCCCATCCCCTACGGCATCAATGTCCTCAAAATGATGGGCCGCCACCTCGGCGGCCACTACAAAACACTCATCAAAGAAAATCAAAACCTCAGAAAAGGCTGAGTGCAGCCTCAGGTTTGTATTCTGTGGAAAAACAATTTGTGGCAACTCCACAAAAAATCAACCAAATGAATCCAGAGCGTGTGACAGCAAATCCAGCGGCCAATGAGCAGCTGCTTTATTTTACTTCCTCCAGCCTGTCAGGCAACGACACCCGGCTGGTTTTTATCAGCGACAGAACGGGGCACCCCAACCTCTTCGCGCGGGATCTCATTTCTTGTGTCGACACCCGGTTGACGAATAACACGGAAGGCTTTCTGAAATCCTACGTCTACTTCGACGGCACACCCTACTGTGGATTTGGGAAGGCGAGCGTCAGTCTTCACCCCGAAAGCGGCACGGTGTATTATATCCAGGGCCGGGAGATTCGCAAAGTTGAGGCAGATGGCAGAGAAACAACACTGGCTCAATATCCGGATGGGCAAATGACGGCATTCACCCATGTTTCAAGTGATGGAAAACTTCTGTGCGTGCCGACAACTGACGCTCGCGCTTTGGACGGCGACAAACAATTGAGCGGTCGCCCCGAATACGGGATCGATGAGCGGGTTCGTTCTGAAGGATTGTCCTCTTACCTGCGGGTTTATGACACGGACACCGGAGTGGAACTCGTGTGTGAGAGAGTCCAGAACTGCTGGATCACTCACGTTCAATTCTGCCCCACCAACAACAACCACATCCTCTACAATCACGAATGGCCATCTGATTGCGGTATTCGCCGCATGTGGCTTTTTGATGGGGCCCGACATATTCGATTGAGAACGGAGGTCGAAGGCCGATCACGGAAGGATTGGGCATGCCATGAAATGTGGGAACGGGATGGGAGCGCGATCATTTACCACGGTGGCTATGCCGGCGGCGTCACCTTCATTGGCCGGGTTTTGCCGGATGGGACAGGAAACAGGGAGATTTCCCTGCCGGATGGCTACAAACGCTATGGGCATTTCACCGTGGGTGACACCAACAGGCTTGTTTCCGATGGCTATTATGAAGAAGCGGGCGACCGCAAGTCCGATGGAGGCGATTGGATCTCCTTAGTCGATGTGAATTGGGAGGACTGCACGGTGCGCTGGTCACCATTGTGCAGGAATTCGTCAAGCTGGAACTCGCAGGATGACCACCCCCATCCCATACTGGACCACAAGAATAACTATGCCTATTTCACATCTGACAGGGAGGGAAAAAGAGCCGTCTACAGAATCCGGACCTCAGTGAGCCATTAAGATTCCATGATCTCCTTGCTGCTCACACCAGTGATCGTGATGTTTTTACTCTGGCTGCTTGCCCGCCATGAAGCTGAGTTGTCATATTACATTATCTTCTTTGTGGTGGCCGGTGTCAGCCTTGCCGCATTTCTCGCGGGATTAGCTTCGCCTTGGTTGGGATTGGGTGTTTACCTTCTCGGACTACCGTTTGCCATCGCCAAGTGGTGCTATGTGTCTCTGCCGAAGGCGGCCCTTGTCACCTTTTTGTTCATTGTCATCCAAGTCGCGATCGATGTGGTTTTGGAGCTCGCGTTCACTCCTGCGGCATAAAATGATGGCTCTCGTTTCAGCGATCACGGGTTTGGTCATGGCCCTTTTTCAATTTCTTATTGAGGTTCCAGTGATTTGGGTCGGTGAGATCGCCCTTTATCTGATCACCCTCGGTCATCACAAACCAAGGTGGGATGCCTATCTTGATACGGGCGGAGGAGATTTCGCATTTTTATCCCAAATGAGCTTCTGGATTGGGGTCATTGCGATTTGTGGAATCGGCAGCGCGATCAAGCTGATATTCTTTGACGCTCCAGTTTAAGATCCTCCATTTCCTGCGATCATCGGACCTGGGGAACTTGGAGATGTTCCCTTCTAAGTTTGGAGACTTGAAGAAGAAACAGGTTCCATGTTCCTCTACGCAAAATGCGCGCTGTTCTTAAAAAGATGATCCTGGCACTAGCATGCCTTGTGATGCTTTATCAGTTGTTTGTGGCCTTACAGATTGCGTTTTTTGCTTCGGCTGCCTTGCTGGTGGGGGCGGCCATGTCTGCCTTGATGACCACCGTTGTATTTTTTGCTCAATCGCTATCGGAGCGCACTCTCTGGGACCTCTCAATTTGGAAGGACATGATTCTTCCCTGCAAAATTGTGATCCTGGGTTTGGCAGCCTTTGTGATGTCGCTGGGTTTGGTTTCTGCTCCGTATTTTGTGATTTCCCGATTAATCCGGAAAAATTACGCCGGCCTTGCGATTATCAGTGTGATTTTTGCCGTGATGCAATTAGCGGTTCTCAAAATCCTTGCCTCCCCGGCTGAGGAGTTCGATGCAACATCGGACACAGTCTCGGTCAATCTTTATCCCTACGCTGTGTCATGCATTTTTTTGTTTCTCCTGCTCGCAGGGGCGGCTGCTGTTGGACACTTGGTTCAGCGGAACTTCTCAGTTTTGAGCAAACCTCCCCCAGCCACGTGAGACCTGGATTGCTTCAGCCTCCGGGAAGTGACAAACACCTTGCCTCACGCAGGAATGGGAACAGACGCTTGTGAAGGGCTGGCTTTTCGCACGATCCATCCTCCTCCCAAGGCCAGATCGCCTTGATAAAACACCGAGGCCTGGCCGGGGGTGATTGAGCGCTGGGGTTCATGCAGGGCGATGTGGGCCCGTCCGCCGGGCAGGGGAGTGATCACAGCGGCGGCACCGGCATGGGCATAACGGATCTTAACGGTGGCCTCGACCGGACCTTCTGGCTCCCCGGAAATCCAGTTGACGCGATCCACTTCAAATTCATCGCGGAGAAGTTCCTCTTCCCCCCCCACAATAACCCGTGAAGAAGCCGGATCGATATCGACGACATACATGGGTTTTGGTGAGCCACCGGGCAGTCCCTTGCGCTGACCAATGGTGAACATCTCGATGCCCTCGTGTTCGCCAAAAAAGTTTCCCGATGTGTCGTAAATTCCACCCTTATGAAACTGCCCCTCGCCAAGGTGCGATTTTAGAAAGGCTTTGTAATCATTTCCGGGCACAAAACAAATTTCCTGGCTGTCAGCTTTGTCAGCGACCCGAAGTCCCAGCTCACGGGCTATTGCGCGAATTTCGGGTTTCGTCATTCCCCCCAGCGGGGTCAGGGCGCGTTGCAGTTGTTCCTGTTTGAGGCTGAAGAGGAAGTAGGACTGGTCCTTGCGATCATCCCGGCCCTTGCGCAACCGGGCTCCCTGGTCGCTGTGTTCGATAATGGCATAGTGGCCCGTGGCAATATATTCGGCCCCCAAAGCCCGGGCTTTTTCCCAAAGGTTGCCGAATTTGAGACGCTCATTGCACATCACGCACGGGTTCGGGGTTCGTCCGGCCCGGTATTCATCCGCAAAATAATCGATGACAATTTTTTCAAACTGGTCGGCCTCATCGACAACGTAGTGGGGGATTCCGAGCTTGTTGGCCACACCCCGTGCGTCGGCGATGGCCGATGGTCCGCAGCACTTGTCCTCAGCCCGGGTGATGCAGTCCTGGGGCCAGACTTTCATCGTCACACCAATGACATCATACCCCTGCTGCTTGAGAATGTGGCCTGTCACGCTGGAATCCACTCCACCACTCATGCCCAACAACACCCGTTTTCCTTTTTCGATCATCGGGGGATTATACGCTGCCATTGCCTCCGGCGCAAAGACTACGGGCAGGGTTTCCGGCTACAGTGTCTCCCGCTGCCACAGGATGCACCACAACCGATCCGGCCCCGATCCTGGCACGGTCTCCGATGGTGATCTTTCCAATGATCACGGAATTGCTCCCGATCTCCACATCGTCACCAATCACCGGCACATCTTCCACGTCCCGGCGGTTGCCGATTGTTGTGCAATGCCGCAGCGTGCAATTTTTTCCGATGACCGTCTTTTCGTGAATCACCAGGGCCGTGCCATGGTAAAGCCGCAAGCCGGGGCCGATGGTCGCTTTGTGATTGAGTTCGATCCCGAGTTCCCAGATCACGATGACGTGATAGGCCGCGAGATGCGGCCACCACAACCAGCGCAGGCAGGGAGGCAGGCGGTGGCACATTTGGGCCAACCGGAACATTGCCAAAACAAATTGACTCCGGGGATTGCCCCGGTTGGCTTCCCAATCTTGAAAGATTCCCTGGCTCATCTACCGTGGATTGGAATGGAAGTGTCCTTCTTCATACCCGAACAGTATCTCCCGGGGACCGCCCGCCGTGAAGCCTGGAAATCGGGGGCCCCGTTCCAGCTTGAACAGTCCGGCAAGGCCGCGTGTGTTCAGTGCTGGATCTACCAGACCTGGGTTCATCTCTCCAAGGTCGGCTACCCGGCAAAGCTGGTTTCGCAGATGCCCGCGGAGGGGCTTGTGGTGGCCCTCACGGGAAATCTGCATCCGGAATTCCGCCCCGGCAAAGCGTTGTTTGTGGTGGGGGTGGTTGCTGACGGGCTGCCACACCCTTACGTCCACTGGCATATCTTGCAAAACGCGGCATGGGCTCAAAGATTGTCCCACTCAACCTACCTCCCCCTTTGGACCCAACCGAATCTTGTGCCTCGCGATCCCGGCCGGGGAGACACGTTCACGAATGTCCGCTTTTACGGGGATGGAACTAACCTCGCGAGCGAGATCCGGGATCCGGCTTTTGTTGCGCACTGTCAGAGTCAACTCGGGTTGAGCTTGGAGGCCGTGAACGCCGACCGCTGGCACGATTACTCAGACACGGACTGTGCCATGGCGATTCGCGGATTTGATGGGGCCCCCTGCCATCACAAACCCGCCACAAAACTTGCCAATGCCTGGTTGGCAGGAGTTCCGTTTGTTGGCGGGGCGGATTCCGCATATGCCTCGGAAGGAAAACCCGGGATCGACCACTTGGCCTGCCGGACCCGCGAGGAATTCCTGAAGGCCCTGCAAACCCTGAAATCAGATCCCTCCCTGCGCACGAAGCTTGTGGAGGAAGGCCACATCGCAAGCCAGCGTCATACCATTCCCGCTCTCACCGCACGATGGAGCGCATTCCTCACAGAGGCCCGCGAAAGCGCCAAACAATGGCACAAAAAAAGCGCCACACAGCGGCGCTTGTTTTTTATGAATCAGCAATGGAGGCTAATGTTCAGCCGCCTTTTGATGAGATAAGATTACCTCTCTTTCGTAAGGGCCTCCGAAAAATCGTATCCCACAGAACTGCCCGGAATGTAGGTTGCCAAAATCCGGTCCAGCCCGGGGTCCCACCCAAGAAAGCGGGGATCCTGGGTGAACAGAGCCGGGTCATTGATCAATTTCCACATGGTCGGGCTAAAATCCCGGGCAGCCCATGGCATGCCAATATTGATCACCAACGGCCGACCGCTCTCCTCAGCCTTTTTGATCAATTCAACAAATTGAAGGGTTGATTCCAACCGTATGGCTTTGGGGTCATAAAGGTAGGGAGGAATACTAAAGCTGGCGGTGATCAATCGCTGCCTGCCCTGTTCTTCGGGATCAAGTGTTCCGCGGCTTGCGAGGACAGATTCCCGGATTTGCTGAAGCGGATGGGTCATCATCCACGAGCGGGTCGGTTGCGTGAATGCAAAAAATGCCGCCACAAGAATGCCCGCGAAGGCGGGAACAACCACCGGGCTTTGAAAAATTTTCCCCAACTGCCCGCCAACCCGCAAAATCCCGCAGGCGACAAGCGCCACGAACCCCGGCAGTGCCGAAATCACATAGGGCTCATAGATAAGCTGAGTGCGCATTCGGGCAAAGCAAACGGTGACGATTGGCGGAACAAGAATCGCAATCAAGAGGGTGGCAGTCAGAAGTCCCTTTCGCAAAAACACAAACGCCCCGACAAGGACAAACAGCCCGGTTAACCCTGCAGCGAGTGCTGGCACCCACAACGCTGAAGAGAAGTCATAAGCCAGCTCCGGGTAAACAAATGTTCCATTACTTCCACGGGTCCATGACACTCCACTCACAAAATGCCAAAGGACATTGGTCACCCATGGCCAACCAATCGTGATATTGCGTCCGCTCTCGTAGTCCATATACTCGCGCACTTGGGCCGCAAGAGGGAGCATGAGAATGATCAGCGGAATCGCTGA
This sequence comes from Terrimicrobiaceae bacterium, assembly GCA_041738805.1. Lineage (GTDB taxonomy): Bacteria > Verrucomicrobiota > Verrucomicrobiia > Chthoniobacterales > Terrimicrobiaceae > JAJTZA01. The sequence goes on from JBGSPC010000264.1 coordinate 25,216, forward strand.
CAGTGCATTCGTCACAAGCCAGCGGCCGCTTTGGGCCAAAGGGGGTTTGGCGGCTTCCGAATAGAAGGTCAGGATTGGCAGGGCCGCAAGGTTGAGAACCACCAGAATAAATAGCGTGCCGGGGTAGGTGTAGAGAATGGCGAATTGTGACACTCCAAAAGCCATCCACCACTTCCAGGCCCCGGACTGGAGGGCGTATTTCCAGAACAGAAAAACCAAGGGCACAAGAAAAAGCACAAGACTGTAGCCCCGGCACTCACTGGTGTAGCGAATGTGCCATGGGTGCATGGCCAGCAACCAGGCCGCCAAGACCCCGGCACCCGGCTGGCCGAAGCCTTTAAGGAAAAGGGCGAGTGTCGCAACCGAAAGGATTCCAAAGATATAGGCGGGAATACGAAGGGCTGTCTCGGAGAACGGAAGTCCGTTTCCGGGTATCCCCAGGCCTTTCCAGGTCTGCAGGCTGACCCGTGCCAAAAGGCTGTGCAGGACGTGGTTGTTGGGCTCCCGGTATTCTCCCATCGTTTCCATCCACCCCCGCCGGTCTAGCTTGATGGGGTCATCCCCCTTCTGGATGTTGTACCGGCCGAGGATCGACTTTCTCACATTATACTCCTCATCGTCCCAGAGGCCGTGCCCGAGGCGTGGAAATGAAAATGCGGCCGAAAGCAACATGGCAATACCAACCATTGGCCAGAACCACCTCGGAGTTCGTGTGACCTGAAGCGCGTCCGCCGGCAAAACTTTCCGTCCCGCCCACCAGCCACTCAGCAGAAAAAGTCCTCCAAGAATCAGCACTGAAAAGCTGACGCCATACCATGAATAAATACCGAAGAATTCCTCCATGCTGGGTCGTCCATCGAGCGAATAACTCCAGGGCTTTTTTCCAAGGATCAGCCAGAGACCCAGAAACACGGCGAACCCAATAAAAAAAACTCTCCATCGCAGGATCGATGGTGAGTGAAGCACTTGATGCAGCAATTTTTGCATAGTCATTTCGTGAGAACTCTTAGAGGTAGCGCTCCCGCAACCAAGCGAAGGTTGTTCGGAAATCCATGCGAAATGCGTGTAGGACATCCATCACGGAGGTGAGGCCACCCACAGAGCCTGCAGATTTTAAGCGGTGAAGCGCGGCGTCGGTTTTTGGTTGAGGCATTTTTAAAACAAACTCAGAATCATAGAGGCGCCAAAAATCCGCGTGGGTTTCCGGTTTGATCCCTTTCCGGAATGCTGAGAGCAACGCGAGGGATTTTTGATCGGGCTGTTTTTTGAACACTCTCTCAGCTTCTCTGGCCGAGATCCTGTCAGCCTCATCAAAGGCGACTTCCCTCCCGGTTTTCGATAGGGAGTTGCTGAGATGACGGTAACACACCAACCGTTCTATGAGATTGGCGGTTGGGCATTGCGCAGCCACGCGGGTCCACAACTCATAGTCCTGTGCGATGCGGAAAGTTTCATCGTATCCTCCAAATTCCTCCCAAATCACCTCTCTCCGGAACATCACCGAGGTGTGCACAAAGGGATTCAGGAAGGGTGACCACCAGGAAATGCTTTCGGCCGTGGCGGGTGCGTCCAAAAGCCCGACAAGCTGATCGTTTTCATCAATAATTCTTCCACACGTGCCGAGCAGGGCAAGCGCGGGGTGGATGGTCACCCGCTCGTGCTGCCGCAAAAGACGCAGAGGATGGGAGAGGTCATCCGCATCCTGTCTGGCCACCCATTGTCCCCGTGCCTCACGCAGGCCCTGATTGAGGCAGGGGGTCTGGCCCTTGTTGGCGGGGTTCAGAATCAACCGGATCCTGGGCTCGGCGTCCGCCCAGCTTTGGAGGACATCCGTCGAACCATCCGTTGAGGCATCATCCACGATCACAAACTCCCAATCGCGGAAGACCTGATTCGTGATGCTGCGAATGGCCGGGTCCAGGAACCGTCCGGCATTATAAACCGTCATGAGGACGGAGATTTTCGGTTGGGGATTCAAACCACTAACTAAGGATTCCAGAAAATATTTTTTGATGCGCTTGAACCCAGCTCGTGGCGTCAAACGTGGCCATGGCATGATTCCTCGCAGCCGTTGAGAAGGTTTCCATGTGCGGCAGAAGATCTGCAATAGCGGTTGCCATTTCACCGCCGGAAGGGGTGTGGAGATTGGTCCAATCATTCACCGGCACGGGAATCAGGGAACCACAACCGTCAGCAACCATCTCAGGCATCCCGCCCGACTTCGAGCCCACCACCGGCAGTCCGCAAGCCATGGCCTCCGCCACCACAGTGGGACAGGGATCAAGGTATTTGGGATGAACCAGAATGTGGTGGCTGCGATAAAGGGAGACAGCCATGTCTTGAGTGAATTCCCCCACCCGGAACACAAAACCTTCCACCCCGCGTGTTGTCGCATGCCTGACAATATCGGCTTCCGCATCCTTCCAAAGCAGGCGTCCGGCGATCGTGAGAGTCGCGTCAATCCCGCCGTGTCGTAATTCCGTCAGGGCGTCGATAACGTGTTTGACTCTCGCCGGATAATTTTGTGTTCCCATGGACAGCAGGCGAAGAGGGATGTGAGGTTTGGGCACGTCTGAGGGACTGAAACGCGAGAGATCCACGGGATTCAGCAGGGTTTGTGATGGAATCCCGACAGGGCCGAGGAAATGATTGGCTGAGTACTGACAGAATTCGCTCTGATAGATGATAACATCCGAGGCAGCCCTCAACCGCCGCATGGGGGCATTATGAAGTTCTGCCGCTGCGCCGGCCCATGCCCGGTATCCAACACCGTTCTGATTCCACACAAAACGAATCTGCTTCTTCCGGCAAATGCTGACCAGGTCTTCCCCAAAGGCTGGTTGAGCACTGCTCACGAGGTAGAGCACATTGAAGTTTTGTTCGTTGTGAGCCAGTGCATCGCGTAGGGATAACAGCTTCACAACTCCGCCATGAATGAGTCCTCCACCAGACAGAACACCGCCAAAACCAAGAACGGCAGATGGCCCGGCGCTAACCGCGATTTGCGACCAGCCCTTGTTCTGACGGATTCGTTGAGGCAACGAAATCACACTTGAAGCCTGTGCACACAGATGAGACAGCATCAGCAGGAAGGACAAACAGAGCCCAGGTTTCTCCCCGCCCGGAAAAGTTCTTTCTCACCCAAAGGCAGTATCGCGAAGCGTTCGCGCAACTTGGCGCAATCCAGTTTTTTCATTTCCAAAAGGGCTCTCACGAGCTCCACGTCCTTTTCACGGCCGACACAAAGCTTCACCATACCCAAGTCATGCGGGTCGATAGCCCACACATTGGCGAAGCCGTCCAGTGGCACTAGTCGATCTTTCCAACCCGGCGGGAAGGGATCGGTGACACTCGGGAGAAGGATGTCCGCGTGATAACCGTGGGTTTGTCGGAAAAGACTGCGAATACCGATGGCCTCACCTAGAAGCGCCGCCATAACTTTGCTTATTGGGTCGAGCAAGATGTGTGCATCGTACGTATTTTCAAGGGGGCTTGGCAGGTCTCCTAACTCTGGAAATGAGGCAAGCAATGAAGCCGATCCAAGAAGGTAAATCCGATCAGGCCGACTTAGTGCGAGTGTCGCCTCAAGCAAATGGATCAGTGAGAGAAAGCGCATTCCAATAAGAAGGGTCGCCTGTCTTGAGCTGATAAGATCCCATCAAATGGAGCAAAATCACGCAGATGCGAGGCTTGCTCGCTGTCTTCTCGAAGAATTGAAAGCAAGTGTTCCATGGCTTCGGGAGTCTTTTGAGCTTCAAGAATCCATGTCCTCCACTGCTCCAAACGGTGAACCTGGGTTGCACCATTGGCAATCCATCGATCAATGTTTTGAAGGCCGATGTTAAGAAGCGCGGGATCGTTCTCGATCTTGTCTGCTATGAGACGGTCCATGCCAAGAACATCCAATCGATCTTTCATGAGGTAAAATTTATCATCAATCCCTGGAAATCACCATGACCGAAATCTGTTAAACACTGCGAAGAAAGTCCTCGACGGCTGCGGCAAGCGATTTTTTGGGGCTCCATCCGGTGGCAAGAAGTTTGCCAACGGAGATTTTGGAATAAGAAACATCCCAATCAAAGCGGGGATGATGGGTGAGGCGAATGTTTTTTTCAGTGAGGGATTCCACGATCCGGATAATCTCCAATAGAGAATACGAGACGCCGCTACCGACATTCCAGAGTCCGGGAGATCCGGAGTTCAGTGCGGCATCCAATCCGGCGACAAAATCCGAACAATGGACATAATCTTTGGTGGCGGAACCATCACCCCAGAGCTCCACAAGGGATCCGTTGAGAGCGGAATCCACCAACCTGGGGAGAATTCCCTGGGGCTTTTTCGGGTCACCCACTTCGCCCAACAGATTGGTGGTCCTTAGGATAAAAACGCGGGAGGCAGCGTTCTCAAGAAGGAAATTCTCCGCAGCAGTTTTGGCTTGGGCATACGCCCCCAAAGGCCTGGGAGGGTCCTGTTCGGAGGCGGGGGCCTCTCCGGTGTTTCCGTAAACAGCCCCGCTGGATGGGAAAACAATCCGTGTGCCCTGGGCGGCTGTGGATTCCACCAGGCGTCTCAGCAAAGGGAGATCCTCTCGGGCAAATGCTCCGGGGTCAGCCTCGGCCGTGAGAGGCACCGTGCTCCAGGCACAATGGATGAGCACATCGTGCTGCGGATTCTCAAAAAGTTTCGCCAGAGGCAACATGCCTTTTTTTGCATCCCGGGAATACCGGGTGACCTCAGCACCCCTTTCCTGAAAGTGCCGTACCACAAGGGGGGCAAGACGTCCTCCGGCTCCCGTGATGCCAATATTCATGGCAGCGTGGTGCCCTTTCTTAGAAACACTTCATTGCCGAGAAACTCGCCGGCACCCTGATAATTTTCTTTCAAATAGGCATAAAGCTGAGGAGCCCAAATTGGGAAACGGGAAGCCTCATTGTTGTTAATGGCCCGGTGGTCGATAACGACGGCCGCGGGGGCGTTCCTTTTGAGGAGGGCGATATGAAAAGAATCAAAATCTGGTCCGGCCATTGTGTTGTCGGTGTAGAGATCCCACAGATAGCTGGGCCGATCGGTCATAAAGTTAATCGTCGGAGAATAAGGGAAACAAACAACCCAATCATCAGGAGAGGAATTTTGGACGATGGCCGATTGCAGGCCCTTGAGAGCCTCCGCATCTTTGGGACGGAGTTTCACGCGCACATTATTGAGCCCGACAAATTCCGCAGGTCCATGTTTGCGGGCGGCAATGGTGCCGGCAGATTCTTTTGGCCAGGCATGTCCAAAATGAATCCAGACCTGGAGCGCACACGCCGCCAGAGCAAAAAACCCGGCCACATAAAGGACGCGACGCCTGGCGTTTTGGAAGATCAGAAACGCGGTGACCACAATGGCAGGCAGAAAGGGCACCATGAACTCGGAGACATGGGGCGTGTCCGGACGGAAGAAGAAGTATTGCGGAAACAGTGTGAGGGCACAGCCGGTCATGACCAGAACGATGAGGCTCTTATCCCACAAGCCGTCGCGTCCCCGAAGCCATGCGACCAGCAACGCGAATGTCGCACTGATCACCATGGCCAGACTCAGAAAAACGGGCAAATAAATTGCTGCTGCAAAAAACCGGTCCCGGGATCTGGGTCCGGTGAAAACTTCCGAGAGTTCAGGACGAAGCCTTCGCCCCCCGCCCTCGGGAGTTACAGAAACCGGTTTGGCCTTCTGGTCGGTCACTTGCGCGTTGTCCGCCTTGTCCACCCGTCGAGGAGGGGTTCGTGGAAACAGGTGCTCCATCTGCGTCTGAAGCTCCCACTTCATCAGCCCCACAAAGGATGTGTATTGGCCATAAAATTGGGGGGCGTAACCGCGGGTGTGGGCATCCCGGGCAAATGGCAAATGGATCAGCAGAATTGCGAGCAGGGCCATCAATCCTCCCGCAAGGCTTTCTTTGATGCCCACGACCAAAGAGCGTCCGGGTCTAAAAACATTCAGGACAAAAAGACCTGCCACAATCACGGACATAAACAGGCCAACCTCAACCCGGATGAGAAAGGTCAGTCCCAAAACGAGTCCGGCACCGCCCATCCTGAGAACCCGTTGACGAAATCCCATGACAGGCAGCAGAAAGGCCGCAACCAAGGCCCACTGGTTTGCAACGGCCGTGAGCCCCATGTAGTTCCGAAAGAGCATGCCGGGAATCAGGACCAACACGATCCCTGTTCCCAAGGCCAACAACCCGCTTCCCGTGATTTTTTTAACGGTTAAAAAGGCAAGGACTGCCGTGCAGAGGCAGATCGCAAAGAAAAAGATCCGCATGGCCAGGTAGTCCGGACCTGTGATTTTGAAGAGCAAAGAAACGGGATAAAACCAAAGAACATTGTAGCCCAGAAAGGTGTCGACGATCGGTCTCTGGCCTTCCAGCAGGCGCATGGCAATCACAGCGGTTGTACCGCCTTCCCCGCCCAGATTCAGACCGTTGTTGAGATAGGCTCCGTAGTAAACCACAGCAAGGAGCAAAAGCAGAAGTGGCCCCCAGGTGGCAAGGAACCGGTCAATTCGGAGAGCCTGCTTTTTGGCTGCAGAAAGATGCTTAGTGTTAGTCAAAGGTGAAGAGGATGGCTTTGCTTCTGCCCACAAGATAGCTTTTTCGCGGCATTGTCACTTTAGCAGGTTGCGCAAGAATGACTCCATGGATCCCGCCGGCCTTGCAAGCGCTCGAAAATCCGCAACGTCCCTTTGTGCCACAGCCATGGCTTCCTGGAGCGTGCGCCGCGAGCCGTAGGAAACCCCCCCATGGAAAACCTGATAATAATACGCGGAATCCTCGGGATAAACAATGGGGCGGCCGGCATCCATGGCTTCGGTAATCGCCCCGCCTGCCTCAAGATCTCCTTGCTCGACCAGTAAGGGACTCTCTGACATTTCGAGAGCAGGCAGAGGATCGCCACAAACAACCACAGGATTGGATCCTCCGGCTGACCGGTAATTGACAGCCTCTTGAACGGATGAAAAAACAAGGCACGCCCCGGACACAGCTTCTTCGATTTGAAAATCCGGTTCTGCAAATTGAAAATCCACCTTGCCGGCCCAAGCATCAGGGTTGCCAACCCGGCCAGCCAACCGAGTCGCCGCAGCTTTGGTGGAAGTCACTCCCATGTGTTCCAATTCTTTGCGGACGTTTTGGATCCTGGTCCCGCCATCCGCCACGATGTCAACGCCGGGTTTGGAAACGCGGTGACGGATCCGCCGTGAGATTTGATGCCCGAGATCCCGGAGAGCATCGGCGGCATGATGATGAACCTTTTTTTGAAAGGATGAGTTTCCTTCCAAGGCCCCATAGAGGGAGCGGAGGGCGGATCTCATGGCTGAAGACGTGTGTTTGGAGCGCCATCGTAGAAATTGGGGTTCGCGTGTGGCGGACAGAGAGTCATGCGTGATGTCATCGAGAATTTTCAACGCGGCCTCCGAGGCTGTGTCAATAAGACTCATGGGCTCAAGGATGTCTCTTCCCACACCGAGGGGGATGCTCAGGACTTTTGTCCGGCAGGCGGCGGCCTCCATCGCAGACTGGGGTCCTCCCTCCCATCGTGAAGGAATCAGGTACAGGTCGCAGGCATTGTAAAGCCGGTTGAGCTCGGAACGCGGCAGTATGTTGATGCCAAAATCATCTCCCGGGATGTTTTGTCCAATGAAGGTGAAAGGGATTCCGGCTTCCTCCAATGCCCCGCGGATCCAGTGTCTGCGGGGTCCGGCAAGCAGGATATGGATCTTTGCGCCCCGTCCGATCAGGTGCTTGCACACTTGAACAAGCATCTCCGGGGATTTTTGGTATTTGGGGGTTGCCAGGTCAGCGCCTTCGGAATCCCGGTGGAAATTGCCGATGATGTAGGCGTCGCTTGGAAGACCAAACGATGCCTTCAGGCCGGCGTGATCCGGGATTTCAAAAAACAGGTCCTCGTCAATCGCATAAGGGATATGGGTTGAAGGCAGGTTCAGCTGCTCGAACTGTGCCTGGGCTTCTGTGGATCGTGCAACCCACAAATCGACCGTCTTCTGGGCCTTCGCAAAGGCGGGTTGAGTGAGATAAAAAAATGGCGGGTTGTCGGCATGAGCGATGACAAACCGGCGGGCCAGCACCTCAGGAGCATGGGAATCCAGGGAGGCCCAAAACGGACAATGAACCACGTGGGACGAGGAGAGGGCTGTTTCATTGGCTACCCCCTCGAGCGCGGAACGGATCAAACGCAAATCCTCATCAATGGCCCATCCATGTTTGTCTCCGGATGTTGGGAAAAAATTGATCATGGGAAACTAAGGCAACTGAGGAGGAGTCACCATAACGCCCCTGTTTGGCTGACGAAGCCGGCTTTCATGCCCGCGCCTCCACAATCAACCTTTGGATCAATCTCCGGTACTCCAGACACATGAGATCCCCGGATGGCGGGGAGGCCAGCAGGCGTTTTCTTAACTCCGGATACCGGGATTTAGCTTCCAAAAGGGTCGCCACGATGTCTCCTCCATGAAGAACACCATACCTTTCTCCGAGCATCACTGTGCCGCCTGAGTCCTTGTGGTAAATCAGCGGAAGCCCGCACTGCAAACCCTCCACCGGATGCATGGCGCCCGGCTCATGGCGCGAGGCGCTAACATACAAATGACACTGGCGGAGGATGGCGGCCAAAGCCGGCCCGCTGGCAGGTGGAAATGTCCTGGCAGTTTTCCAAACCAGATCCTCAGGCCAGCGACCAATAATCCACAGCTCAAATCCAGGAAGCTGACCGGCTGCAATCGCTGCATCAATTTCCGCATACAGATCAAAACCCTTCGACCAGTGATCCGACCAGTGATGAGTGACGATGCGCAGGGGGCCAGACTCTGACGGAGGGGTGTTCCCGAAAGGATGAAACACCGAGGGATCGGCTCCCGGTTCAATCACCGAATGCTGGCGGGTCTCATCAAACCAGTGGGCGGAGTGATACGCCTTGAGCCATTCAGAAACAAAAACGGTGTGATCCGCCACCCGGCTTGATTCTGCCAAGGTGCGATCCATTTCCTGTGTGCCTTTTCGGATATCATTGTCATTGATGCGATGAACACAGGGCACGGAAGCAAAGCGCTTTTTGAACTTCTGAACATCCGTGGCCGTAAAAGAAACCCCGTCCGAGAGGCCGGTATGCGTCATAACAATCCCATCCACCGGTCTGCGAAGGTCATGCCGGACCTCATACCCTGTGAAGCGGAGGAATGATGACAGCTGGCTGGTCCATTGATTGGCCCCTCCCCAGGAACCCCTGCGGGGACGGAGGTTGATGGCCACGGTGGGGCGCTTGCGCTCTTTAAACAGATTCATCAAAAAATGGCAATGTGCTCACCTCCGTCAGCGGACCACGACGGTAACGCTCCTGTTTCCAGCCGGACTGCTTTTTTTGCAGGATGGACATCAGGCGGGAGATCCAACCCGGCCGGTTATAAATTTCATCAATATTTTTGCGGGCAGCCGCTTCCTGATCATCCAAGCTGCTCCGCCGGCAAAAGCAGAGGTGCAAGCAGCGAAGGGGGGAATCCTCCCATGACGTTTCATGAAAAAGCAGGCGTTTGCTGTTGGCAGTGAAACCGGCTCGGAAGGCTGGAGATCCGCCATGCAAGCGTTCGACGGAATCTCCCGGCCAGGCATCGATTGCACGGAAGTTATAAAGCTTCGTGACACTGCGGCTGGGTGGGGCCTGAAAACCAGAAGCCCGGTCTTGTGTGAGTTTTTCTGTGTGATGACTGTGCCCCATGATCATCCAGGAGTCATCGAACTCCCCACTCAAAATCCTTGGACGCAAACGCGCAAGTCCCCTCGGGTCGTAAACCTCATCTCCATCCACGCCAAACACCCACAGGTCTTTCCCCGCAAGCGGCTGCAGGGCTTTTTGGGATTCCGACGGATGCGAAATGATTTGAAGTTTTGCTTCGCTGTGTGCGCGAACAAATTTTTCAAAAATGTCACGGCTTTGGTCCGTTGAGTTATGGTCAAAAAGCAGGAACCGGTCGCAAAAGTCCGATGCATTCCGGAGGGCCGCCTCCAGGAACCGGTCCTCATTCCGAACAAGGACCACACCAACAATCTCGCGGGAGCTCACCCGTTGACCGCTTTGTCGCGAACAAGCACCCAGAGCCATTGATCATCTCGCTCCACGTGAACGAGAGTTTTAAAAGTACCCAGCATGCGGGCCACGACGTCCTCGCTGCGATTCCATGAGATGGCTTCAAAAGGCCCCCCGCCGCCTTCCATATTCGTTCCGATTTCGTAAAGCAGAAACCCCGAAGGCTTCAATGCCCGGGAGTGTTCTTTCAGCATGGCATCAAGGTCAAACGCATGGTCCACGCAGTTGGTGTAAATCAAGTCCAATGAGTTGTCCTTCGCGTCCAGCTTCATCATGTCCCCCGGTTTGACCAAGGGGTTCCCGGTGCCGGGATTCAGATCGATTCCGAGTGCGTTGTGAAATCCAAGATCCCTTAGAACCTCAACCTCGGTGCCTTGACGGGCTCCGCAACAGAGGATCGCAGCATCTTTCGGCAGGAGTCCGTTCAAATGACGGAATCGGGAATAAAACTTCAGTCGGTAGTTGAAGATGTCGAAATTGCTGAAGCCCCCCTTCATCTTGACCATCTCCTCCAGCTTGAGCTTCTGGTGGGTCACATATTCGTCATAACTTGCATAGTCACGCTTGATGACCCCACCTTCGGCTTCGGATTTCCATCCTCCTTCTCCGTGGTGTTTTTTGCGGACTTCATGTTTGTCGCGTTCATGATCATACGAATCATCTTTTCCCGCGCGGAGGGCCCGGATGTATCCATACCCGCCGGGCGTGGCAAGATGCAGAAAAGTTTTCGCCCAAAAGGCAGGGTGAAGGCGCGGAGTAAAGATGTCTCGGAAGTAGGCCACGGCGTTGAATTTAAGAATTGGGTTCTATGAGTTTGGCGGGAAGGACTCGAAGCCCCGCAGCGGAGGCCAGTTCCCTTTGCCGCTTGTCGAAAGAAGCAAATGAGGCATAGCCAAGGACTCT
>JBGSPC010000034.1:0-2105 GCA_041738805.1 Terrimicrobiaceae bacterium
CGGAATAATGAAGTCGGCGATCTCCTTTTTGACTCCGTAGCGTTTGATGTTGTCGAGGCTGACCGGAAGCGTGGCCAGCGAAGAGCAGGTGCCCGCCGCAAAAAGTCCGGTGGGAATGGCATATTCCCGAAAAAAGCGGCCGACCGGACGTTTGGTAAAACGCAATATGGCGAAGCTATAGACAGCCAGCCACACCAGGCAGAGAGCGCCGGTATACAGGACGATCTGGAGGTAGTTGCTGGCACCCAGAGATGCTCCATACTGTACGCCCAGAGCCACCCCCAGGCTGGCAATGACGGGAATCATGATCCATCCAAGGATTTTCCCCGAACGCCCCAGCCCCTCCTCCAGCTTCAAGAGGAACCTTTCCAGGCGAGGAAGCCGGGAGGCCAGCAGCCCGCAGATCACCGCCGCGGCAATGGCCATGAGGGGCAGGGAAACCTGGGGCTGGGACATCAAAGCGGAACCGATCCGGGACAACTCGGCCTGAAACGAACCGTTTCCGGAGGGAAACCATGGGACCTTGAAGATCAAACTGGCCGCCACCGCTCCGAACAATCCCGCCACTGCCGACGTGAGAACATACCAGAAAAATACCGCCGCCGCAAAGCGGCCGCTGCGGCCCGCCCGGATCAAGGACGCAATGGCCGGGCTCAGGGCGGCAAAGATCAGCACAGGCACAACCGTCACGACAATCCGAATTCCTGCCGCCACCCCCTGCGAAAACGATTTCAACCCCTCGGGAAAGATACATCCGAGACTAAATCCCAGCGCCAGAGCCAGCAACGTCCAGACATAGCCCGGAATCCGGACCAACCAAGGCTTCGGACTCATTTTCCCATCAAACCTCGGCACACGCGCCGCCCTATTTGACAAAATTCATCTTCACCCACGCATCCAGCATGACCTTGCCATACTCCCGCAGGGCCGGCGGATTCATCTCCGCTTTGGGAGGAGCAAACGGAAATTCCATCGTGCAAACCATGATTGCGCCTTCTTTGAATCCGAAATAATGGGCATGCTTATTCTCCTGTTTTGCCGGTTGGGGCTTTGACATGAGGACAGGCCCGCCAGGCGCGCCAGGCGGCAGCAATTCTTTAATGAGCCTGGCAAACTCCGTGAGATTTTCCTTGTTTTTTGCAGGAGGAGATTGAAGTCCCCCGAAGTAGATTCTTTGGTGGATATCCATCAGCATGGTCGGACAATGAAAGTCGATGGCAAGTTTGAAGTCTTTTTCCTTATCCAAGTCCATCAGCGCGACGATTTCGGGATAGAGCGGCGTCGCACTCCAATCCCGGTTGTGGTCGTGTGGCGCCCGGTTTTTGCCCTGATCGCCGTCCTCGACTCCGTCGATGTCTGTCAACGGCACCGCATAGAGGACATACTTCTTGCGGAATTCCTCCCCGGCCGGGGTGTTCGACATGGCCGCTTGCATAAAACCCTCCAACACGTAGCTGGCAACCGATTCATTGGCGTGCTGGCGACCCGTGATCAAGACCGGCTGGATCCCCGGACCGTCCTGGCCAATTTGAATCAGCTCCACATCACGCCCTTTGCCGCTCTTGGTCAAAACACTCGTTTTCAGATGCGGGTTGTCCTTATTTTGCTGAAGAAACGCCGTCAGATCCGACTGGACATAGGGCAGGGTGGAAGAAAAGCGAACAACCTCCCCCGCCTTGGTGAATTCATAGGTGAAAGCGCTGGAACCGCCTTCATCCCGTGCCGTCCATTTCCAGGTTTTGCCCCCGTCGGTGCTTACTCCCGGCCCCTGCATGCCGACCTTGTTCAGCGTTTCCAGGGGGTATTTTTCAAACTGAAAGGTCACCTTGCCCGGCTTGAGCGCCTTGGCCTCAAAATACCAGTAAAACCACGGAACCTTGGTGGTGCGCTGATCCTGCGCCACCTTGATCACTGCGCCCGCATTCTCTTCCACTAAAATGTTGCCCCCTGGAAAATCCGTCCGGATCTCCACCATCTCGCCGCGCGAAATCGGCTGTTGTCCCATGACTGGAAGGCAGGCGACCAGCAGGCCCGCCAGGAAACCAAGTGAAGTTTTCCAGCGGGACCATGAAAGCAGTAAGCGCTGGGGGCTGAGAGTCAGGGTT
>JBGSPC010000101.1:0-16743 GCA_041738805.1 Terrimicrobiaceae bacterium
AGAGGTGGCACGCTAAAACGGAGCCAATGAGATAATTAGTTTTCGGAAGGTCTCTGGGGTATAACCCAAACCAACAGAGACATGAAACAGAAGAGAAGAAACCACAGTGCGGAGTTCAAGGCGCGGATTGCGCTTGAGGCGCTCAAGGGAGTAAAAACCGTGCAGCAGATTGCGGCTGCGAACAACCTGCATCCAGTACAAGTGACGCAATGGAAGGGGCACGTGCTGGAATCGGCGGCCGGGGTGTTCGAACGAGGCCGGGATCGGGTGTCACAGACGCAGGAGGAGGAGAAGGAAAAAGCCCAACTGGAGCGCAAGGTGGGTCAACTCGTCGTGGAGGTCGACTGGTTGAAAAAAAAGTGCAAGGAGCTGGGGATCGATCCATGAGAAAAGCAATGGTGGAAAAGACAGGTTCCCAGCTTAGCGTGCGGCGGCAGTGCGAACTTTTGGGGCTCAACCGCAACCGGCTCGAAGTGCCCACAAGAGGCGGACTTGGCGATGAGGATCTTGAAACGGCGAGGCGCATTGACGAAGTTCATTTGCGTTTTCCGGAGTTTGGAGCACGGCGCATGAGCCAGTGGCTTCTGCGTGAAGGACGGGAAGGGGTAAACCGCCGGAAGGTGAGCCAGATTATGAAGGCCATGGGGCTGCAGGCGATCTACCGCCGACCGAGGACCAGCCAACCAGCCAAGGGGGCTCAGATTTATCCGTATCTGCTTCGGGGGCGGGAGGTCAGGGCTGCCGATGAGGTGTGGTGTGCGGATGTGACCTACATCCCGATGGCGCGAGGGTTTGCGTATCTGGTAGCGGTCATGGACTGGAAAACAAGGGCGGTGCTTTCTTGGAAGCTTTCCAACACGTTGGACGGCACGTTTTGCGTGGAAGCACTGCGCGAGGCCTTGGAAACGACAGGACGGGCACCGGAGATCTTCAACACGGATCAGGGGTGCCAGTTTACAAGCCACGCATGGATCGCCACAGTGGAGGGAAGCGGGGCGAGAGTGAGCATGGATGGGAAGGGGCGGTGGATGGACAACGTATTCATTGAGCGACTCTGGCGGGCGGTTAAGCACGAGGGGGTTTACTTGTGGGCGCATGAAAATATGAGAGAGCTGGAACTTGCATTGGAGAGATGGTTTTCCGATTACAACCACTGGAAGCAACATAAGACACTCGGATACAAAACGCCCTGGGAATGCTACCGTCCCCAGCAGACGCCCGCCTGGAAGGAGGCCGCATGAGGGATCAGAGACAACCCAAACGGGGGTAGCCCCCGCCGTCGCTGGGCTTGGCCGCCCTCCGGCTTGCTCCGCGGCGCCTCCGGGCGGCCAAGCCCAGCGAAAACCTTGCTCCCGGAACACAATCAACCTACAACAAAAACCAACCCCATTGAGACCTCTGCAAACTAACTAAAAATTAGTTCTGATTGGCAACGCTTTCCGCGCCACCTCTATAGTCGGTGATGGTGATGTATGTCCCATTGTCCGTGTAAGTAAAAAGCCCTGAGGTAGCAGCGCCCGATGACTTCGCCATTCCGCAGAGAAAAGCAACATGTAACAGCAGTTGAAAAATAGGAATCGCTTTCGGAAGCATTGATTTGGGTCGTTGCATGCTGACGGATCCAAGACCATTGGATAACGATTTAGGATTATTCTCTTTAGGGGAGTTACGGAAGTTTTTTCGTCTGACGACTGGGTTGTCTAAACTGCTCAAGTTTTCCAATAGCAAAAAGAAGGTCACCCCCGCAGGAAGGCATTTCCAGAGGCAAATAGTCGACAGGATTAACAGGATTTCCAGGATTCGCTGGGAAACTTTTCCTGCTGGGAGCTGGAGGCTTTAAGGAACCCGGCAAACGGAGAAGCCTTTTTCCTGTTAATCCTGAAAATCCTGCAATCCTGTCAAAAAACTCTTCACCTGAATTTATTTTTAATTCCCGAAGGTTTCTGTGCTTTCAAACTGAAGGCATTGTGTGCCATTGCTTTGAGGAATGCAGCCGATACACATAGCACGGGATGGCACGGCCCTTGGGCGGTTTACTGCCGAAGACGTGGCCGAAGGTTTGAGGGATGGGAAATTTTTGCCGACGGATTTGGCATGGAGTGATCCGATGCCGGAGTGGATTCCGCTTTCGGAGTTCAAAGATTTGCCGGAAGTTCCGCCTTTGGAAGCGTCAGCCGTTGCCCCGATGGCTCCTCCGATTCCCACGCAGCCTGCCTGGGAGAAACGTGAGGAACTTGGGTTGATGAAGGCCCTCACGGACACGGTTTCGGGCTTGTTGGTGCATCCCCGCACCGTTTATGCCAGCTTTCAGACAGAGGGAGGCTTACGCAATCCGCTGCTGTTTTTGGTTTTGATTGGCACGCTGACCGGTTGGGTGGCCCTGGCATATCAGTATGTGCTGACGATGCTGAATCCCGAAACGCTAGGTGAAGCCCTCAAGACATTCCCACCTGACAAGATTTGGATGCTTTTTGCCGGCATGTTTGTGCTGATGCCCATCGGGGTGGTGATCAGTGCTTTTGTGTCCTGCGGGATTTTTCATGTGGTGCTCATGTTGCTCTCAAAGTCCCCGGTGCGTTTTGAAACCACGTTCCGCATTTATTGTTATGCCTGGGGGGCCGCCTCTTTTTTTCAATTGCTGCCCATGTGCGGGGGTTATATTTATCCGCTTTTCGCCATCTATCTGACTGTGCTTGGGTTACGGGATGTTCAGAAAGTGCACACGCCCGTCGCTATTTTTGCGGTGCTCCTGCCCATCCTTCTCTGCTGTGGATTTTTGATTTTCGGTGCAGGCCTCACGGCGGCCGGAACGGCGGTCAGCGCCGGGAAATAGATTCAGATCTGAAACAGCGGGCTGGCCTCGTGCTGGGACGCGCAATGGACGCGCGGGTTGCGGGGTTGGAGTTTTCCTCCCACCGCTCCGACAGCCAGGTCAGGGGTATTGCAGTCGCGGCTCAGGTGGCAAAGAATGACCGTCTCAAGGGCCGGTGCTTCCAGCTTCGAAACCAATTCGGCGGCATCGGCATTGGACAGGTGGCCATGACGCGATGCGATCCGTTGCTTCACCGACCAGGGGCGCTTGGTGTCACTTTGCAGCAGGGCATCGTCATAGTTCGTCTCGACGAGCAGCCCATGAATCTCCCGGAGGGCCTCCACCACAAGCCGGGTGGCATAACCGAGATCGGTTAATACACCGAAGCCGGACTTCTCCTCCTCGATCCGAAAGCCGACGGGATCCGAGGCGTCATGGGGCACGGTGAAGGACCGGATTTGCAGGTCCTTGATAGAAAACCGCGACCCGGTTTCAAAAAGCCGCACTCCTCCGGGGATTTCCGGGCACTTGAGCGCTCTGGCCGTGAGGGCATTGCAGTAGAGGGGGATCTTCCAGCGTTTGAGAAAAACTTTCAGCCCGCCCGTGTGATCCGAGTGTTCATGGGTAAGCAAAACACCATCGATGGAGGACGGATCCACGCCGGACGCCATCAGCCGACACTCCATTTGTTTGGCAGAAAGTCCGGCATCAACCAGGACACACGCCCCGCCGCCGCGCACGAGCGTCGAGTTTCCTGCACTGCCACTGCCCAAAACCAGAACCTCCATCAGGTCATTAAAATCGAGGATCCCACGAAAGAAAAGAAATCCTCAGCGGATCAATCCCCAACGGCTGCTGAATGGCCAATAAACGATGAGGCCGCGTCCGCTGACATTGTCTTCCGGCACCGCGCCCCAATACCGGCTGTCGCTGGAGTGGTAGCTGTTGTCGCCCAGCGCAAAGAAAGATTTTTTTGGAACCTCAAAGGTGTCTTGAGGATTGCTCAGGAACGGGAATCCCGGAATGTTGGCGTAACCGCGGTAGCCATTCTCGCTCGAGATCACGCGCAGGATGGAGCGATTGGTGGGTTCCTTGCCATTGATCGTGAGCTTAGGCGCGTCAATACGAAGAATGTCCCCCGGCTCTCCCACCAGGCGTTTGATGTAGTGCTGGGATTGCACGCCGCGAGGCAAGCCAGCCTCGATGCGGCGGATGCCCGTGGTTTTGAAAACAAAAACGTCACCCCGGGCCGGCGGCACAAAATGGTAGGACACCTTGTCGACGAAGACTTGATCCCCGGTGTCCATGGTCCCCACCGCGATGGGGTCCCCTTTTTTGTATTCCTTCCCTGGAGCGAGATCGAATGCCCGGGCCAGCGGATCAGCGGGAGAAAAGACCGTGTAGCGTTTGCTGGCGGTGAAGATATCTGTGAACGTGAAAAAATTCAGGTGGGTCCGCTCCCGGATCGTGACGATTTCGATGTCTTCATCGGCCACGAGATTCAGATAGGTGCGGCCCAGCCAGACAAACTCAAAGGCGCGTTTAATAAAATTCGGGGGAGGGGTGTTGGTGCGATTTCCGACAACCCCGTACAGCGTGGGCTGCATCGATCCTGTGGGGATCCGGAAGGGCTGCAAAATGTAGGCGCGAACCCCTGCTGCAATGACGATCGCTACCAAAAAGACTTCCACATTTTCCCGCCAACCCGCGTCATTGGCCGGAGGGGCAATCCGGCCAACCGCCCGGTCAATGTCCTCACGGACGGTCTCCACAGCTTTTTGATCCTTAGCATGAATGGCGCCCTTCAGCCGTTCTTGCAGCCCCACCAGCTCCGACAAATCTTTCTCTTTGAGCACATCTCTCCGGTAGTTGATGATGCGGCCCAGAGCATGACGATAATGCTTCGCCTCTTTGATATATCGCTTTGTCAGAAAAAACATGGAAATGGGACCATCTCAGCACCCGGCCTCCTTGGCAAGCCGTGGAATGAGCTGCGGAAACATCAGTCTGAAGGCCGGGAGCAGGCTTTTTGAAGCAGGCGTTGCAGGCGGCGGATGCGGGCGTCGGAAAGTTTGTTGTTGTCCTTGTTGGAAACGTAGAAGCTGTCAATGGCGACATCCATTTCTGTGGTCACACGGGAGAGTGCAATATTGACTCCGGCTTCGCCGAAGGCCCGCAATAATCCGTAAAGTAATCCGAGCCGATCAGGCGTTTGGACGTCAACCAAAGTGTACACCGGATGGTCTGAGTTGCTGATCGAAATTTTTGACGGCAGATCGGCTTCTTGCGAGATCCTGTAAGTCCGTAGCCGGGCTGCACGGCTGATGAGCGGTTGAAAATCAAAGTCTTCGACCCGCAGACTTTCAGTGAGTTGAGACTCGACCTTGGCAATATCCTTGGCGCTGGAGATTGGCTCGTGATTGGTGGTGGAAACCCTGAAGATATCAAGGGCCAGGTTGTCGGCTCGGGTGAAAATATCAGCACTCAGAATATTGATATGCGAAGCCAGGAAGGCACCAGCGATGCGTTCGAGCAGTCGGGGACGATCCCAACCACAAACCGCCACTTCGCTGTGACCCAATTCCGCCCGTTCCTGCCAACGAAAGGCCGGGGCCAGCGCTCCGGATTCGCTACGCAAGTGGTTTTCCAAAAACGTGCGGAACAAACGAAGGTGCATTGCCACGGCCTCAGAATCAAACATCTGCCAGTAACGGTCCGGCATGTGACCAAAATGTGCGGCTATTTCTTCGGTAAAATCCTTGGGCAACCGCTTCACAACCCCTTCCCGGAGCTCGCCGAGGATTTGCTGCGATATGGTCAAGGCACTGTGGCCATGATCAAAATAATCGGAAGTGTATCGGTAAAGCGTCCATACCAGTCCCTCCTTCCAATCCGACCATTTTTCATCGCTGGTGCCCATGCCGTCAGCCAGGGTGAGAAGCATGAGGGCATCGAGGTTGGCCTTCGAGCCCACAATCGCGGCAAACTGGGAAATCGTTTCCGGGTCCTCAAGGTTGCGCTTCTGTGCGATGGAACTCAACTCGTAGTGGGAATTCACCAGCGTGATGAGCATCTTCCGGCGCTCGGAGGATAGCTGTAGCCTCCGTGCCACTTTTTGAGCGAGCGTGGCGCTTGCGTCTTCATGATGACGTGTATTCGCCGCCTTTCCGGTGTCATGAAGCAGGATGGCGAGGTAGAGCATCGCCGGGTCTTCCAATCTTTGGAACATGGCCCGGTATCCGCGGAAGCGCTGTTCGTCACTAAAGAGGATGCCATCCAGTTTCTCCACACACACGAGCGTGTGCTCATCGGTGGTATAGCGGTGATAAAATTCGTGTTGAACCAAGCAGGTGAGTTCTCCGAATTCCGGAATATACCGGCCCAAAAACCCGAGGTCATGCATCTCGCGAAGGATCCGCCCGACCTCTCCTTTGCGGGAGAGAATCGCCAGGAAGGTTTCCCGCGAAGCCCGCGCGTATTGGAAGGTCCGGTTCACAAGAGGCAGCCTTCTACGAAGCGTGTCTCTCAACTCGCCGCTGAGCTCAAGTTGCCGGACCTGGGCGTGATGAAAGGCCCGAATGATACGGTACTGATCCGAAGCCAGGGCCTCTTTGGATTCAAGATACAAGCGGCCGCCCCGTGAAGAAAACCCGTCAAAGGTTTCCACTTTGGGTTTAAGAAACCCGAGAAGGCCTGCTTTCGGGGATTCGGGCAGGAGTTTCAGACGTTCGATCGCGGAGGAGGTGATGAGCTGGATCTCGCGGGAGTTGGTGTAGTACTCCCTCATAAATACCTCCACCCGGCGCAGAATATGTTTCTGCGGATAGCCCAGAGATGTTGCGACTTTGCCCTGCATTTGCAGCGTGAGCGTGTCAGACGCCCGCCCCCCGATGTATTGCATCTCCGCCCGCACCCGCATCAAAAAATCATAACTGCGATCCAAGGCCCGCCGCTCGGAGTCCCTCAGGATCTTGCTCTCCACCAGCTTGGGCATTGTCATGATCCGCTCCTTGAAATACGCCAGCCACAAGAGATTTTGGTAATCCCTCAGACCGCCCACACCGTTTTTGATGTGCGGCTCCTGCATAAAGACACTGCCGCCATACTTGGTGTGAAGGTCATTTTGATTGGCCAGCCGCCACTTGATGTAGGCTGCCTCCTTCCCACGCACACACTCATCCTCAAACCGCTCCCGGAATTCTTGAAAAATCTCACGGGTGCCAAGCAGGAAGCGGCTCTCCAAAAGAGCGGTTTTTGTCACCAGATCCGCGTTGGCCTGTTTGATGGCTCCTGAGATTGAGCGCGTGGCATGCCCCACTTTGTAACCAATGTCCCAGAGGGCCATGAGGATCCTTCGAATCGCCTCCTCAGTGAGTTTTGAACTCGTGTTTTTTGGATGGAGAAAAATGATGTCGATGTCGCTCATCGGCGCAAGTTCCCGGCGCCCATACCCGCCGAATGCAGCGATAGCGAGCGGCTCGGGCAGGCCTTTGGGAGCCACCTCCGCAATGATGGCATTGGCGAGTTCCCGCAGCAGAACGTCCACCATGTCTGACCTCTGACGCCCCACCTCGCGGCCCCCTCCACCACTTTTGTGCCAGAGCTGGAGGCGGTGCTCTTCCACCTTGCGGAATCCTTTGAAGATGGCCACCGATTCACCCCGGCGGCTTTTGGTTTGTTCACGAAGCTGGGTGGCAGCTTGGTCGAAGGACTGATCTTGCGGTCCCATCAGTTGTTCGTGTTGGGACGAATGACGATTTCGACGCGGCGGTTGATTTGTTGTTCCTCGATGGTGCCTGAGGAGGGGGCGATGAGACGGAATTCTCCAAACCCCCGGGTTTGGACACGTTCTGCGGGGATCGCCATCGCGGCGACAAGCCAGGATCTCACAGACTCGGCCCGGCGGGTGCTGAGCTCAAGATTGTATTCCTCGGATCCAAAGGAGTCCGTGTGACCTTCAATCAGGAAGCTCGACTGAGGATTTTTTTTGATGAGGGCTGCCAGCTTTGAGAGGCTTTCCAGGGCAACATCCCGCAAATCCGAGGCGTCATAATCAAAAAGTAGATCAGTGGGCATGAGGATCGGCGCGGTTTCCGCGCTGAGGGGGCCGGTCTGCGCCAGCAGATCATCGAGGTTGCTGAACCCGGGTTGGGTGCTTCCTCGAAGCGCTCCTTCAGGGGCAATGGCGGCCCCTGATATCGCATCAGGGGAAAGGGAATCCTGAAGCGTCACCGGACCCGCCACCGGCAAATCTTTCAACAACGTTTCCCGGAGTGCCTTGGGATCATCAAGCAAACTCTCCGCCCCGCTGGCTCTGGCATCATCCATGGTCGAGGCCAGATCCATGCTTGACTGGGAGGGCTTGTCGGAGAGGCGCGGTTGATCAATTTTTGGAGCTGAGAACTTTTGGTCCGGCTCGCCCATCAACGTGTCAAACGAGACTTTTTCTTCGTTGACTCTCACAGGCACCGGAGCAAGGGCGGGCGCGGTCACGTCCGAGGGTTCCGGCTCAAGCAGCTTGGGATCAATTTCTGCACGTTCGATGCGGAATGTGCGGGGAACGATTTGATCGAGGTATTCGTTACTCATTTCCGAGATGACATGACCCCGGGCCCACCATAGGAGGAGTGCGTGGAGGAGGATCGAAATGATCAGGGCAGGCACGATCCACACCGCGAAGGGTGAAACGTCTCGCTCGTCAGAGTAATTGGTCACAGAGGCCACTTGTTGGAACTTAAGAGGCTGAAGGGGAATATTCAATCTGGAAGCAGACGAATTCGCGAATTATCCTCAAGGCATGGACGAAAAACCCAAACCCTCAACGAATCCCTTCAAACGCCTCTACGCCTACTTTTTGGGATTGATTCGGAAGTTGATGGAATTAAAGGACACCCCGCACTCCATCGCGGGGGGCGTCGCCATTGGGATGTTTTTTGGATTCACACCGTTGTTCGGGCTCAAAACCCTTCTCAGCCTGGGGGGAGCTTATGCGCTCCGCTGCAATGCCATCGCGGCCGTGGTCACCGTTTGCCTGCATGATCTTGTCACCCCCTTCTGGCCGGTGCTTCTGCGTTTTGAATACGACATCGGCTACTGGATTTTGAGCAACCCGCACACGTTCCCTCCCAAATTGGAGACTCACCATCTGCATTTGGAAGAAATGTTGAAGTGGACCACCTTTTTGAATGTGGGCCTTCCCCTGCTGGTGGGTTCGCTTTTTGTGGCCGTGCCTGCCGCTGTGATCTCCTATGTCGTGGCTCTGGCCATTGCCAAAAGGCGAAACCGCCGCTTGCTGGAGAAGGAAGAAGCCCATTCCTGAGAGATTTCGGGCTGTCTTTTTTTTGAAAAATTGTTTCCTCGAACGCAATCCTTTCTGATAACCCCAAGAACGTCATGGGAAATGTGAACTTTCAGAACTGCCATCGCTTTCTGGTGGCGGCTGTCCTGACATTTCTCTCTCCAGCAGCCCTGATGGCCAACGTGAGCGGCTCCGATTATCCGATGCGAAAAGTTGCGGATGTTTTTGCCCCGCTCTCCCTGCCCGCCGAAATGATTATGAGCACGGCGATGGTCGTTCTCTGGATCACGCTGGGAATTTTTATCGTGGTGACGACGCTCTTGGTTTATATCGTCATTCGTTACCGCCAGAGGCCTTCGGATGATGGCAGTGAGCCGCCGCAGGTCTACGGAAGCACAAACATTGAGCTGGCATGGACCGTGATTCCCATCCTCATCACGGTGGTATTGATTTTGGTGACCAGCCGGACGATCGGGGAAATCCAAAACAAAGCCCTTTCAGGAAATGCCCTGCAAATCCGGTTGGTGGGGCATCAGTGGTGGTGGGAGGTCAATTACCCCGGTCTTGGAATCATCACCGCCAATGAGATTCACGTGCCCATGAGTGACAGAGATCCGGCAAAATCCCGGCCAACTCACATTGAGCTCCAATCCGCGGATGTGATCCACAGCTTTTGGGTGCCGCAACTCGCAGGCAAAACCGACCTGGTCCCCAACCGCACCAACAAAACATGGATTGAACCTTTCGAAACCGGCGTCTATTTCGGCAATTGCGCCGAATACTGCGGAACCCAACACGCCAACATGCTCCTTCGCGTCATTGTGCATACCCCGGAAGACTTTGATCGTTGGGTGGCCGCTCAAAAAGCGCCGATCCCGGCTCCTGCGACCCCGGCCGAAATCGAAGGCGAAAGGCTGTTTTATGCCACCTCCTGCATCAACTGCCACAAAGTCGGAGACTCGATCGCACAGGGAATTTTCGGTCCTGACTTGAGCAAGCTCATGCTGCGTCAAACGATCGGAGCCGGCGTCGCGCCCCTGGATGACAAACACCTCTGGGCCTGGGTCAAGGATCCCCAGGAATTGAAGGTTGGTTGTTTGATGCCGGACATGCAATTGCTGGATGCGGAGGTGGACTCCATCGTCGCGTACTTAAAAACCCTGAAATGAAACCCGTGGCCACCGAAACTCCCGCTGTCGAAGAAGACTACGAATTTCCTGCCCCGCAAAAGGTGGGTCATGAGCGTGGCTCGCTCACGCGGATCATTCAGGAACTCGTTTTTACGGTGGATCACAAAAAGCTCGGACTGATGTATATCGGGGCCGGGCTCATCTTTTTTGTGGTGGCCGGACTGATGGCTACGATGATCCGAGCGCAGCTGTTTTTCCCGGACAACACCTTCCTGGCGCCGGATGTGTTCAACCGGTTTTTTACCATGCATGGAACGGCCATGGTGTTTCTTGTCGGGATGCCGATTATCTTTGGTTTCGCCAATTATCTTGTGCCTCTGATGATCGGAGCGCGGGACATGGCCTTCCCCCGTCTGAATGCCTTTGGATTCTGGGCCTTTTTGTTCAGCGGCTTGCTTTTGTATTTCAGTTACCTTGGCGGGCCGGGGTTGTATGCGGCGGGTTCCGCCCCGGATGTGGGGTGGTTCGCTTATTCGCCTCTGACGGCCAAGGCCTTTTCGCGAGGCACCAGCACCGACTACTGGACGCTTTCTCTGTTATTGGGAGGCATTGCGAGCATTTCAACCGCACTGAACATCATTGTCACCATTGTGTGTTACCGCTGCAAAGGCATGACGCTTGGACGGATGCCCCTTTTTGTGTGGCTCTATCTGGTTGTTGGGTTTTTGGTTATCATCGCGGTCCCGCCCCTCACGGCCTGCCAAATCATGTTGATGCTCGACCGGTATCTTGGGGCGGCCTTTTTTGACACCCAGGCGGGTGGGTCGGCGGTTCTTTGGCAGCACTTCTTTTGGATCTTCGGTCACCCGGAGGTCTATATCCTCATTCTTCCCGGATTTGCCATTGCCTCCGAGGTGATTCCCGTGTTTTCCCGGAAACCGATTTTTGGTTATCCCATCATGGTGGCGGCCACGGTGATGATCGCGTTCCTGAGTCTTGGGGTTTGGGCGCACCATATGTTCACGGTGGGAATGACATCCCTCGGCAACACATTTTTTGCGATCTCCACGATGCTTATTGCGATTCCCACAGGCATCAAAATTTTCAATTGGCTGGGGACCATGTATGGAGGGAAAATCCGGTTTGAGTTGCCGATGATGTTTTGTATCGGGTTTCTCTTCCAATTTTTGATTGCCGGTCTCACGGGGGTGATCCTTGCGGTGGCGCCTTTCACCTGGCAACTGAGCGATTCGTATTTTGTGGTCGCCCACTTTCACTACGTTCTGATCGGTGGCCTTCTCTACACGGTATTTGCCGGCATTTATTATTGGTACCCGAAAGCCCTTGGAAAAATGCCGAACAAAAGACTCGGCCTCCTGCACTTCTGGCTCTTCACGATTGGATTTCACCTGACGTTTGCCCCTCAACATGTCTCCGGTTTGTTGGGAATGCCGCGCCGGATTTTCACCTATGAAGCAGGCCGTGGCTGGGAAATCTGGAATCAGCTCTCAACGATCGGGGTATTAATCCAAATTCCGGGGATCCTCTTTTTTGTCATCAACCTCCTTTATTCCTATTGGAAAGGCAAACCGGCGGGGGATGATCCCTGGGATGCCTGGACCTTGGAGTGGGCCACGACGTCACCTCCCGCCGATTATAATTTTGCAACACTGCCGGAAGTCAAAAGCCGCCGCCCTTTGTGGGATCTCAAACACCCTGATGATCCGGACTGGAAATACGAATGAGCACCGCAGAAATCACCGACGATTGGAAGTTGCCCTCCCCGCGCAAGGTGGGATTGGCGTGCTTGATTCTCACGGAGTCGGCCCTCTTCACCATCTTTGTGGTGGCCTATCTGTTTTATATGCGCAAGAGCCTCAGTGGGCCCTTGCCACAGGACGTGTTGGAATTCCCATGGCTGGCGAGCATCGCGCTTTTTGGGAGCAGTTTCACCGTCGTCATGGGCGAACGCTTTCTCATCCGCGGCCACAAAAAGGGCTTCCTGATCTGGTGGGGGTTGACCATCGCGCTGGGCGTATTTTTTGTCTATTTCACGGCTCACGAGTGGTGGCACCTGATTTACAAAGAAGGCCTCACCATCAACACCAACGTCTTCGGGACAACTTTCTATTCGTTGGTTGGGCTTCATGCCAGCCATGTTCTGGTGGGGCTCGTTCTGTTGAGCATTGTTTTTGTGGCGGGACTTCGTGACCGGGTTCCCTCCCATCACCATGAACACATTGAAATGGTCTCCTGGTATTGGCATTTTGTGGATGCCATTTGGGTCGTCGTTCTCACCGTGGTTTATATTATCAGCGTCCGCAACCCATGAGCCCCGAACCCAACAAAATCCCTGAAACCATTTCCCTTCCGGAACCCACCGGTTGGCCGATTATTCTGGCCTTCGGGATGGTCCTGATTTTTGCCGGCGTGGTCACCAGTCCGGCGGTCTCTTTGGTCGGGCTCCTGGTGGGACTGGTTGGCGCCGTGGGGCTGTTCGGGGATGTGTTTCCCCATCCCAAACATGAAGCTGTTGCTGTGGTGGCAGCGAAAGATGGTCCGGCCCCGATTGTGAATGCCTCCTCCCGCGTTCAACTTTTGAAAGTCGGGGAAAAAGGGCACCGGGTTCACCTCCCTGTGGAAGTTCACCCCTACAGTTCCGGCATCAAGGGAGGGCTGGCAGGTGCTGTCGCCATGGCGATCCTGGCATGCGGGTGGGGCCTTCTGAATTACGGAAGCATCTGGTATCCGATCAACATTCTTGCGGCCGCCGGCGTTCCCGAATTGGCCTTGGCAGACACCAAAACGCTCGCTGAGTTCAGTTGGGCTGGCTTGATTGTGGGAAGCGTGGCGCATCTGACGATCTCAATCATGGTCGGCCTGCTTTATGTCGTCCTGCTCCCGATGCTGCCCACAAAATTCGCCTGGTTCTGGGGGGGGATTGTCACACCCCTCATCTGGTCCGCCCTTGTCCTTGCCTCTTTGCACGCCGTCGACCCACGATTGGCCGGCGTGATCGACTGGCTGCCATTTGTGATTTGTCAGATCGGGTTCGGCGTGGTCGGCGGATTCGTGGTCTTCAAGACCGGCAAAATTGAAACCATGCAAACATGGCCCCTGGCCGTCAAACTGGGTGTGGAAGCACAAATCGACACGAAGGAGCACGAATGAATCATGTTCTGAATTTTGTGGTGGTTCTCACGATCCTCTTTCTTGCGGGATGTGATTGGATGCCTGGAAAACCCAAACCCACGGACCGCTGGCAGCCGGCTGACTCGCTGGTGGATTTCACAACCCTTTATGCAGAAAACTGCCGGGGTTGTCATGGCAGAGAGGGGACGGTCTCCGGCTCCATCAACATGGACCACCCGACCTACTTGAGTTTTATCCCTGAAGCAAAACTTCGGGAGGTGATTGCCAATGGGGTTCCCGGCAGCAACATGCCGGCCTTTTTGCAGTCGCGGGGCGGCATGCTCACGGATCAACAAATTGATGTTCTGGTCTCAGGGATTCTGGCCTCCAAACCCGCCGAACCGGGTGACCTGCCACCTTACGAAGCGGCATTGGGGGATGTGGCCGCCGGGTCTGAAGCCTTTGGTTTGGCCTGCGCTTCATGTCATGGAGCTGACGGCAAGGGCCTGCCCGGCAAAGCCGGTTCCGTGGTCGTCCCGGCTTATCTGGGGATGGTCAGCGATCAATACTTGCGCACGATCACCGTGGCCGGACGCCCGGAATTGGGATGTCCGGATTTCCGTAATCGAATCCCCGGGCGTGCCATGACACCTGACGAAGTTTCCAATATCACAGCCTGGCTGGCATCGAACCGTGTGAACGAATTCGGGCAGCCGGTTCCCACCACCCCGCGTTAATTACCAAGAGGCAAACACCATGGAAAATCCAACAAACAAAGATGACAAACCTTGCGCCTGCGGCGGTGGCGCAACTGATGGTGGAGACAAAGCTTCACGTCGGGATTTCCTGCTCAAGCTGGGCGTGGGACTGAATGTGGTGGCCGGGGGTCTTGTTGCGGTGCCGATTCTTGGTTATGCGCTGAATAGCTTTGCCGAGAAGCCTGACTTGCAGTGGATCGATCTTGGGTCCATTGACCAATTTGGAGAAGGGACCACGCGGTTAGCGGTGTATGATAATCCCCTGAAGCGTTCCTGGGATGGTGGCACGGCGGAAATCCCCTGCTATGTGCGACGCACGACTGGCGAGGACTTCACCGTTTTTGCTATCAACTGCACGCACCTGGGGTGCCCGGTCCGGTGGTTTGAGGAATCGCGGCTGTTTATGTGTCCTTGTCATGGCGGCGCCTATTATGAAGACGGCAGCCATGCGTCAGGTCCTCCTCCCCGCGGCCTCTACACCTACGAACACAAAATCGATGCGGGGCGCCTCATGATCAAAGGTGGCATCCTGCCAACGCTTGCGAATCCCAACGTATGAGCCAACCGCCGCAAATTCCTTTGCAAAAGCAGGCCCTTGAGGCAGCTCGCGGCGTTTTCCTTTGGCTCGATGACCGCCTGAAGATCACGAATCTCTGGGAGCACACCGGGGGGCATATGATCCCCAAATCAAGTGCGAGTTGGTTTTATGTTTTTGGGAGTGCGACGTTGCTGTGTCTGATGATGCAGCTCGTCACGGGCACCCTCTTGGCTTTTGTTTATGTGCCCTCCGGAGCGGAGGCCTACAGCACTTTGGAATATCTGACCCATGAGCAACCGCTCGGGTGGTTCCTGCGGGCCATGCATTATTGGGGTTCGGAGTTCATGGTCACGATCATGTTTCTCCACATGACGCAGGTGTTTCTTTTCGGGGCTTACAAATACCCGCGTGAGATCACGTGGATCTCGGGTTGTGTTCTCATGCTGGTCACACTGGGCCTGGCATTCACCGGGCAGGTGATGCGCTTTGACGAAGACGCCTACTGGGGTCTGGGCATTGGCGCTGCGATTGTCGGGCGTGTGCCGTTCATCGGGGAGCAGTTGGTTCACCTCATGCTGGGAGGTCCCATCATTGCCAGTGAAACGCTCTCCCGGTTTTTTGCGATCCACGTTTTCATTTTGCCGGGAACAATCCTTGCCCTGGTTGCACTTCACCTTCGCATGGTCCTCACCAAGGGCATCAACGAATACCCCAAGCCCGGCCAGGTCGTGGTCAAAGAGACCTACGAAAAAGAATACGCCGCGATCATCAAAAAAGAAGGCATTCCGTTTGCGCCGCATGGGATCGGAAAAGATCTGTTAGCGGCTTCTATTGTTATTGGCGGCATTTTATTTTTCTCGGCCTTTTTTGGACCGAAGGGACCCACAGCTCCTCCGTTCCCGGCCAACACGGACGTCGTGCCGCGCCCGGACTTTTTCTTCATGTGGATCTTTGCGGTGGCAGCACTCATGCCGGATTGGATGGAGACATTTGCCCTGCTCGCCGTTCCGCCCGTTGTCATTCTTGTGCTTTTTGCACTGCCCTTTTTTAATGGCACCGGCGAAAAGCATTTCAGCCGCCGTCCCGTGGCAGTGATTGTTGTCTTATTGGTTTATACCGCGTTCGGCGTGCTCACCTACTTGGGAATCACGTCGCCATGGTCGCCGGAAATGCGTGCCTGGACTTCGGACATCACTCCGGAATCGCGGGTCATCGGACGGAGTCCCTTGGAGCTGCAGGGTCTGATCGTTCTCCAAAACAAGCAGTGCCGGAACTGTCATGCCATTGAAGGCATCGGCGGAAAGCGCGGACCCGACCTGGCGGATGTCGGCATGCGTCTCACCATGCCCCAGCTCACCCGTCAAGTCATCCAAGGCGGTGGCAACATGCCGGCTTACGGAAAAAACCTCTCACCCTATCAGGTGGATGCGCTGATTTCCTATCTCTCCTCCATGGTGCCCCCGGGGCGGGAACCGGCCAGGGATTCCACGTTCCCTTCCAAACCGGCTCCAGAAACCGCCCGGCTTGGTCAGCCGTGAGATATCGCTGCTCCCCATGAACAATCGCCCGGGAAATATTCCGGCTTGGGTTCCTGAGGGGCAGGCCCCCTTTGCTTCCATGGAAATTCCCGGAGTTGTCAGAGCCGAAAAAAAACAATCGTCGCCGAAGGCTCCGCCCCTCAAAAAAGTGGATGATGCCAAGCGACTGGCGGCCGGACTCCTTGAGGGAAACCGCGGGGATCTTGCCCGTGCCATCACGTTGGTTGAAAGCAACTCCCCCGCGCACCGCCCCCTCGCACGGGAAATTCTTTCCCTCATCTCGCAGAAAGACCAGCCAGCCCCCGCCCAACGCATCGGCATCTCCGGGGTGCCGGGCGCAGGGAAAAGCACCTTCATCGAGGCGTTTGGAAATTTTTTGTGTGACCGTGGTCATCTCCTGGCAGTGTTGACCGTGGATCCCAGCAGTTCCATCAGCGGAGGCAGTATCCTCGGTGACAAAACCCGCATGGAACTTCTCTCCCGCCGTGAAGAATGCTTCATTCGCCCTTCGCCCTCCGGCGGGGTCCTGGGGGGTGT
>JBGSPC010000125.1:0-1613 GCA_041738805.1 Terrimicrobiaceae bacterium
GACCCGGGTTGCAGCAAAGCGAAACTTGGGAGGGAGGCCCTTTATAGCGCGAGGGGCGGCGCCCCTTGCAACAAACCGGTCCGTCCAAACCCGTTCGTCGGCTGAAAGCCCCCCGTTGCGGAGCCGACGAATCCGAGGATGCGCAGCGCCGGAGGATTGGTCGGATCCGGGACGGCAGGAGTTCGTGGGGAGCCTGTGGTGGTTCAAGGTCTGGAGCTCACGAGGAACGCAGGGAGATCGCAGTCTTGATCCGCCTGGCGCGGTTGGAAAGGTGGGGCTTGGGGAGGAGTCCTTCCCGGAGAATGGGGTGCGGCCCACGAAGTAGCCGCCGGGGAAAAACCTTTCCCCGAGAAGATCCGTAGAACTGGTCAAGAGGTTCCCCCTCCATTCTTAAATCCAAAAACCACGGGTCCGGACTAAGCGCTTGAACCGCCTGCACGAGGTGGCTACGATCTCTTCAAGAAAATGGTTAGGTCGATCCGCTGCTGTGAATATGTCTGTTTTTCGCACGCTGCGACCGGGCAGGGCGCCTTGAAAAAGCCAAGGGGCCCAGTTCATTCCGGTTCTCACCGAGTCGGCCAGCTCGTCCTTCGAAGCGATTTCTCCCCAAGCGGTGGCGGTGCATAGATCACATGTATTTCCTATGGAAAGAACTCACAAAAGATACTCCAGTGAAGATCGCGAGAAAGCGTTCGAAGTTTTCAAATCCACTGGAGAGATTCAAGATGCGCTTCTGGTCTTTTTTGATCAGCATGGAAAGTGGGTTGGTTATATGTATTCCGGGATGATCTCCAAATACAATGCGTCTCTCTCCAAGCAGAGAATTCCCAAGAAACGATTGATCAAGACCTGTGAGGATGGTCGGAAAATTCTGCTTTCTTCGTTCCGGTCCGGTTCCAGTAAGCGAATCGAACTTGATTACCATCATGTGATCGGCAGCCTTGAGGCTAGAAGGACACGCGAATTCCGGGCTCCCAATTTGGCAATCGTCGATGGAGGAATGTGGATTGAGTCGGCCAGGGTCATCCATCTTCCAGTTTTAGACGAAGTCAATATGCAATTGACTGCCGAATCGCTCACGATCGTCGATTTACCGAACCTGAAAACGGTAGATGGAAGCCTGGTTTTCAACGGTGCGCATGTTATCAACACACCAAAGCTTGAAACGGTCAACTATGAGGTACAAGCTCGATCAGCGTACACTTTTTTTACACCTCGCCTGAGATGGGCATCACAGTTGAGCTTGAATTCTGCCAGAATCCTTCACGTCCCGAATCTGAAAGCAGTCGGACGAATTGCCGCGGAATGCGTCACCTATTTCGACGCACCTGAACTGGAAGTCGTTTATAACGATATTTGTGTCATAAAAGCCATCGATATCCATGCACCCCGGTTGCAGGTGGTTCAACATTCTCTGGTTGTGAGTAGCGCGATCAATTTTCATGCCCCAAGCCTAAAAACCGTGCAATCGGATCTGGATGCAGGATCAGCCACGAACTTTGACGCACTGAAACTTGAAACAGTGGGCAGACTTATACTTCCGCCCGAGACGCTTCATGCGGCTGTGCGAGCAGGTTGCAAGGCGGCAATCGCAATATTCGCTGAGGGAATGT